>CAYXQU010000262.1:0-3032 GCA_964467305.1 uncultured Eubacteriales bacterium | reverse complement strand
GCACTGTCGCGCGTGTTGGGCTTCGCGCCGGCGTTCCGGTTCCAGTTGGGGCGAGGGGCCGTTCGGCCCGCAGTGCCGGTCGAGACCCCGGATCGGTCTTCGGCCCCACCACCACCTCCTCCCCCCGATGCCACCACTCACGTTGCGGAATCCCGCGCGGAAGGCACCGGCGAACCCGACTGGGTATCTCAGCTGGGGGCGAAGGTCGTTTCAGAGCACCCGCACGCACCCGAAGGAGAGGACGAGCAGTGAATCTAGGCAAGATGATGAAGCAGGCGCAGCAGATGCAGACCCGCATGGCGCAAGTGCAAGAGGAGCTCAAAGACGAGACCGTCGAGGCATCGGCGGGCGGCGGGATGGTGCGCGTCGTCATGACCGGCGACATGCAGCTGCGCTCGCTCAAGATCGACCCCGGCGCGGTCGACCCCGAAGACGTCGAGCTGCTCGAGGACATGGTCACTGCGGCACTGAACGAGGCCATGAGGTCCGCTCAGGAGCTTGCCGCTGCGAAGATGGGTGCGATCACCGGCGGGATGAACATCCCCGGCCTGATGTGACGGCATGCGTTACCCGGCACCCATCATCTCCTTGCTCGAGGAGCTCGAGCGGCTCCCTGGCGTGGGCCCCAAGAGCGCACAGCGCATTGCGTACTGGCTGCTCAACGCGGACAGCGCCTACGCTGAACGTCTCGCATCGGCCATCACGCAGGTGAAGCGCTCGATCCACTTCTGCCCGCGGTGTTTCAACTTCGCGGAGCACGAACTGTGCGAGATCTGCTCGGACGTCAAGCGAGACCAGACAGCGATCTGCGTGGTCGAAGAGCCGCGGGACCTCGCCGCGGTCGAGCGCGCTTCTGAGTATCGCGGGCAGTACCATGTGCTCCACGGAGCGATCTCGCCCATCGACGGGGTGGGCCCCGAACAGCTTCGCGTCCGGGAGCTCATCGATCGGCTCGGTTCGTCCCAGGTGACAGAGGTCGTCATCGCGACCAACCCCAATGTCGAGGGCGAGACGACTGCTCTGTACCTCGCCCGGCTCATCAAACCACTGGGCATTCGGGTGACCCGGATTGCCAGCGGGCTTCCGGTAGGGGGCGACCTCGAGTACGCCGACGAAGTGACCCTGGGTCGGGCCATCGAGGCGCGCAGAGAGATGTGATCGCGGGCCCCGCGACGGGGTCCTGCCAGTATCTTGCTACCGTTCACCGACGCTGCGGTGCCGTCGACCGCCCCGCACGTGCCGTACGCCGTGAACGACGAAGGTCGCCTCTATCCTGTATTGACCTCGCGCGCCTGGCGTGGGGTCGCCAAGCACCTCGATTCAGGAAGGGGGCGTCATGCAGCAGCTGACGGAGATCCGTTGGCATGCGCGTGCCGGCCAAGGCGCAGTCACCGCCGCGAAGGTCGTGGCCGAGACCGCGTTGTCGGCAGACCAGTACATGCAGGCCATGCCTGAGTACGGTCCGGAGCGCATGGGCGCGCCGATCAAGGCGTTCACACGGATCAGCTCTGAGCCCATCGAGATCCACAACAACATCGAGAACCCTGATGTCGTTGTCGTCTTGGACGAGTCGCTCATCGACGTCGTGGACGTCGCAGAGGGCATCGTCGAGAACGGCGTGATCATCATCAACACCTGTTCGCCCGCAGCCGACGTCAAGAAGATGCTGGGGCTGTCCGACAGCATCAGGGTCGCCACGGTCGACGCCAGCGGCATCGCGATCGACACCATCAAGCGCGACATCCCCAATACGCCGATCGTGGGGGCGCTCATCGAGGTGACCAAGGTCATCGACGGTGAGGTCTTCAAGGGGCTGCTCGCACAGAACCTGTCCAAGAAGTTCGGCCAAGAGATGATCGACGCGAACTTCGCCGCGGTCGACCGGGCCGCTCAGGAGGTGAGCGTGGCATGAGCTGGGACATCTCCGACATCGATAAGTGGAAAGCCGAGCAGTTCCCGCGGGGCGCCGTGATCCCCAACTCCGGCAACTCGCAGGAGTACAACGTTGGCGGCTGGCGTTCCGAGCGCCCGGTGCGCGATGAAGAGGTCTGCACGCAGTGTCTGCTGTGCTGGATCTTCTGCCCCGACTCCTCTGTCGTCCTCGAGGGCGAGAAGATGGTGGGCTTCGACTACGACCACTGCAAAGGTTGCGGCATCTGTGCCACCGAGTGTCCTTCCAACCCCAAGTTCGGGCGCAAAGCCATCGAGATGGTGCCCGAAGGGTGCGAGCTGAAGGTGGAGGGATAGACATGGCCGAGCAGAAGATCGTAGCCGCGACCGGAAACAGCCTGGTCGCCAACGCCATCCGCCAGTGCGCGCCGGATGTCATTCCCGCGTACCCGATCACTCCGCAGACCACCGTGGTCGAGGAACTCTCCAAGTTCGTCGCCAACGGAAAGATGCACGCCGAGTACGTCAACGTCGAGTCCGAGCACTCCGCGATGTCCGCCTCCATCGGCGCCTCCGCGGCGGGCGCACGCGTTGCGACCGCCACCTCGTCGCAGGGCCTCGCGCTCATGTGGGAGGAGTTGCACATCGCGGCCGGCATGCGACTGCCCATCGTGATGTTCAACGCCAACCGTGCACTCTCGGCACCCATCAACATCCACTGTGACCACAGCGATGTCATGGGCGCACGGGACACCGGCTGGGTCATCCTGTTCGCCGAAACGGCCCAAGAGGCCTACGACAACACGATCATGTCGTTCAGGATCGCCGAGCACCCCGACGTGCTGCTCCCGGTCATGAGCACCGCCGATGGCTTCATCACCACGCACGCCATCGACCGCGCGCAGGTCATGGACGATGAGAGTGTCGCCGCGTTCGTGGGCGAGTACGTGCCCACCTACGACCTGCTCAACTTCGACAAGCCGGTCAGCCACGGCAACTTCGCCGGTCTGGGTGGCCCCTACTTCGAGTTCAAGAAGCAGCAGCGCAACGCCATCGACACCTCGATGCCGGTCATCAAGGAGGTCGGGCGTGAGTTCTCGGAGATCTCCGGCCGTCCCTTCGACGTCGTCGAGGGTTGGGGC
>CAYXQU010000261.1:0-3037 GCA_964467305.1 uncultured Eubacteriales bacterium | reverse complement strand
CCTTCATGTGTGTACGGCCGGCGAACTTGATCTTGCGCGTGCCCACCAGCATCTGGAAAACGAGCAGGGCGAAGCCCACCATGCCTATCGCGGCGATCACGACCGGAGACAGCGGGTTCAGCGACATTGAAGCGACCTCCTCGGTCTACAGACGATCGAACGAAGCATATCCTCAGCTGACGTACAGGAAGGCGACGTAGGCGACGTAGGCAGCGGTCATGCTGGCACCAAGCAGACGCCCGAATCGCCCTCGCACGAGCAGGATGGCTGCTGCGAAGATGCTGATGCCCAACATCACCGGGATGTCGAACCGAGCCATCTGCTGCGATATCTCGATAGGTGAGACCGCCGCGGTCGTGCCCAGGATCGCGAAGACGTTGAAGGTGTTGGAGCCCACCACGTTACCCACCGCGACATCGGAGTGGCCCCGACGCGCAGCGATCACGCTTGTGGCCAGCTCCGGCAACGAGGTGCCCAGCGCGACAATCGTCAGACCCACCACCGCATCGGGCACGCCCAGCATCGCGGCGATCTGCGTCGCCCCCGAGATGAGCAGTTCAGCACCTACGACAAGGCCCGCAAGCCCCCCGGCGACCGACCCGATCGCCGGCCACAGGGCCATCGAACTCTCGAACTCCGAGACCTCCTCGGCATGCCAGTCGGTCTCTGCGGCTCCAGCCGCGATCTCTCGCCGGTACTGGACCACGATGTAGACCACGAGGGCGGCGATCATGGCGATCCCGATCCAGCGGTCCACGAAGCCGTAGAAGCCAAGTCCCAGTACGACGAACGCACCGGCGAGCATCATGAACGTGTCGGTACGCACGTCGCCCTTGTGCACGGCCACCGGCTTGATGAGCGCCGAGAGGCCCAGGATCAAGACGATGTTGGCGATGTTCGAACCCACGACGTTGCCGATGGCGATATCGGGATTGCCCGCCAGCGCAGAGCGCACCGAGACAAGCAGCTCAGGCGCTGACGTGCAGAATGCCACGACCGTCATACCCACGAGCAGCGGTGAGATGCCCAGCCGCTTGGAGATCGCCACGGCGCCTCGGACCAGGAACTCGCCACCACCGAACAGCAGGATGAAGCCGGCGATCGTCATGACGTACATCATCTGGTCTGGGAACCTTCCTTGGTGCGTGCGGCAAACGGGTCAGCAGATACGCGAGGGTTCAGGATAGCCCACGACCGAGGAGATGCCATGCGGCGGTGCCTTGAGATTGCCTCTCGAAGCGCCCGGCACGACCGCCTCAGCCAAGCGGAAGCCGGATCCTGAACAGTGTGCCGCCGCCGTCGCGGCGCTCGACCGCGACGTCGCCATGATGGCGCTCGACGATCTCCTTCGTGACCGCAAGACCGATGCCCAGACCTCCGGTCGAAGTCGCCCGCGCGTGGTCGGCCCGCCAGAACCGGTTGAAGACGTGGGGCAGGTCCTCCTCGGCGATTCCCACGCCGGTGTCGGCGACCTCGATGAGCGCGCAGCCATCCGCGACCCCGGCGACAACGCGCACTGCGCCGCCCGAGGGCGTGTAGCGCGCCGCGTTGCCAAGCAGGTTGCCCACCGCCTGCTGAAGGCGGTCGGGGTCGCCCACGACCATGACGTCGTCATCGATGCGAGCCTCGAGCACGATGTCCTTGGCTTCGACGAGCGCATGGAGCGCATCGACGGCCGAGCGGACGGGACCGGCGAGGTCGATCATGCGCATCTCGAAGGGAAGCGAACCGCGCTCAAGCCTGGTGAGCTCCAGGATCGCGTCGGCGAGCCTGCCCAGACGCACCGTCTCATCTCGGACTATGCCAAGGCGCTCCTCGTCTGCGGGAAGCACACCGTCTTGCATCGCCTCGACGGTGGCCTGGATCGCCTGCAGCGGCGTGCGCAACTCGTGGGCGACATCGGCGGTCAACCTGCGCTCGAGTTCGCGGTCGGCCTCGATGGCATCGGCCATTTCGTCGAAGGTCTGGCCCAACACCGAGATCTCGTCGTCGCCCACGAAGCCGGTGCGGGCGTCTCGGTCTCCCGAACGCATCGCCTGCACCGTCGCGGTGATGTCGGTGATGGGACGAACCAGGCGCTTCGAGTACAGAAGCCCTGACAGCGAGGCGACCGCGATAGCGACGAGCCCCGCGAGGGTCAGCGCGGTCAGTGAGCCGGTCCGAAACTTCGCGTCCCGGTCCGTGAGCACCGCCCCCGACCCGTACGCCCAGACGTGCACGGTACCCACGCTGGTGCCGTCGACCATCACCGGAGCGGTCACCACCGGCCCCTCGGGAGCGAGCAGCGTGACCTCCTCGCCGCCTTGCGCGTCGGTCATCTGGCCCGCACGGTAGTTGGTGGCGTCGTCGTAGACGAGCGTTCCCTCGGCATCGACGATCTGTACCGCCACGCCGCTCATGACCGCGCCTCGCGGGATCGTCGAAAGCGTGAGTACCGACCACCCGCCATAGCGCGGGTATGCCTGGGAGGCCAGCGTGGCGACACCGGTGGCCACCCGCTGCAGGTTTCCCTTCAGGTACTGGTCGAACTGGTAGTTCCAGACCGCCGAGATGAGCACGGCGACAAGCACGACCGTGAGCGCGGCGACGGAAGCGAACGCGATGGCCAGGCGGCGGCCAAACGTCGCACGAGGCTGCTCGTCGTCAGAGGGCAGCGAAGAGAGGAGCGGCTCGTCAGTCATCCGTCTTCGGCGACTCGAACCGGTAGCCCACACCGTGGACCGTATAGACGAACGTGGGGTCGCGCGGGTCGTCGTCGAGCTTGGCTCGCAGGTTCTTCACGTGGCTGTCGATGGTTCGCTCGTAGCCCTCGAAGTCGTAGCCAAGCACCTTCTCGACGAGCTCCATGCGCGAGTAGACACGACCCGGGTAGCGAGACAGCGTGGTAAGCAGCTTGAACTCGCTGGCGGTCAGGTCGAGTTCCTCGCCATTCAGGAACGCCTTGTGCCCGGCGACGTCAATCTCGAGCGGCCCGTAGACCAGCCTGTCGCGCTGCGGCTCGGCGCCCACGTGAGCGCGGCGCAGCAGCGCCCGGACG
>CAYXQU010000260.1:0-3041 GCA_964467305.1 uncultured Eubacteriales bacterium | reverse complement strand
ATCGAACACCAGCAGCCCTACGACCTGGAGGTCGAGCTGATCTCGGCCAAAGGTGTCCGGAAGTGGGTGCGTACGGTGGGCTACCCCGTGGTGTTCAACGGCAAGACCGTGCGGGTTGAGGGCACGATGCAGGACATCACCGAACGTATGGAAGCACAGCAGGCTCTCCGGCGCAGTGAGGAGCGCTACCGCTCGCTGGTCGAGCAGACCGTGGACGGGATCTTCCTTGCAGATGGCGAGGGCCGCTACCTCGACGTCAACCCGGCCGGCTGCGCGATGCTTGGCTACTCGTTCAGTGAGATGATCTCGCTCAACATCGCTGACGTGATAGACCCCTCCGACGTGAGCAGGATCCCCTCAGAAGTGGCGCGGTTCGCCGGTGGCCAGGTGGCGAGAAGCGAATGGCTGTTCCGCCGCAAAGACGGAACCTGCTTCTACGGTGAAGTGCTGGGCCGCCAACTTCCTGACGGTCGGCTCCTGGGCATCTTGCGAGACATCACAGAGCGCAAAGAGGCGGAGCGCCTGATCACCGAGCTCAACGTCGACCTCGAGCGCAAGGTGGAACAGCGCACCGCCGAGGTCACCGCAGCCAACCGCGAGCTGGAGTCTTTCGCATACGCGGTCTCCCATGACCTGCGCGCGCCGCTGCGGGCGATGAGTGGATTCTGCCGGGCGCTCCAAGAGGACTACACCCACGACCTCGACGAGCAGGGTCGTCGCTATATCGAGCATGTCGTCACCGCCAGCAAAGAGATGGGCGATCTGATCGATGCCCTGCTCGTCTTGTCCAGGGCCACGCGTGGGGACCTGAAGCGTGAGGATGTGGACGTCTCGGCACTGGCACAGAGGTTGGTCGATCAGCGCCGGCTCGTGCACCCCCACCGCGAGGTGCACGTCGAGATCGAGCCCGGGCTGCACCTTTGCGGTGACGCCAAGATGATCGAGGTCCTGTTCCAGAACCTGATCAGCAACGCATGGAAATACACGAGTGCGACGCCGGAGCCCTCGATCCGGGTCTACTCGGACACGGACGCCGAGGGCCACTGGATCAGCATCGCCGACAACGGTGCGGGCTTCGACCCGCGCTACGCCGGGCAGCTCTTCGAGCCGTTCCATCGCCTCCACCGGCAAGACGAGTTCCCGGGGCTGGGCATCGGTCTGGCCACGGTACAGCGCATCGTGAACCGCCATGGAGGGGCCGTGCGAGCCACGGCCGCGCCGAGCGAAGGCGCCACGTTCGCTGTCCGGTTCCCCGACGATTCGGACGTCATCGTCGACGACACAGCGCCTGTCACCACCTAGCCGCGCACCGCACGAGCGCAACCCGGATGACACAGGGCGCCGCGTCGAGGCCTCATATGGTAGAACTGGCTCATGACCAACTCGATGCTCTACCTCAATGGCTCGATCATCTCGGCCGCTTCGGCTGCTCTCTCCCCCCTCGACATCGGGCTTCTGCGCGGACTGGCCGTGTTCGACCTCCTGCGCACGGTGCACGGTCGACCGTTCCTGCTTCGGGAGCACCTGGACCGGCTTCACGCGTCAGCCCGCGAGCTGGGGCTGAAGGTGCCGGTATCCGATGAGGACATCGCCACCGCCATCGACGAGCTTCTCAAGCTCAACGGCCACGTCGAGGCGACGGTGCGGCTCGTTCTCACCGGCGGGGTGTCGCCCGACGGCATGGAGTTCGACCCTGAGACGCCCACGTTCATGATCGTGACCCACGAACTGCACGAGCCGCCCCCTGAGATCTACCTGAAGGGAGCACGGTTGATGCTCGTGGAGCACCAGCGCGAGCTTCCGGCGGCCAAGACCACGAACTACCTCACCATGCTCAAGCACAAGCCGGCGGCCAAGAGCTCAGGCGCGTTGGACCTGCTGTACCACGATGGGACAAGGGTTCTCGAAGCCGCCACGGCAAGCGTGTACTTCGTGCGTGACGGAGAGGTCCTGGCTCCCGACTCCGACGTGCTGCGGGGGACGGTGGGCGAGCTCATTTTGGGGCTCGCAGGCCCCCACCACCCGGTGCGCCACACCACGGTGACCCTGGAGGACGCGTTCTCGGCCGACGAGGTGTTCCTCACGTCCACGACACGCGGCGTGGTCCCGATCGTGATGCTCGACGAGAGCCCGGTGGGCACCGGCGACGTGGGCCCGATCACCAGCGAGCTGATAACGCGGTTCAGATCCGCACTCGACATGAACGGCTGATTCGCCATTCTGCAGGCTCGCACAGTGTCTTCCTACCCTCTTACGCTTTCGATTCGTAACCCACAGTAGTCCTGTAGTTTCGATTTGCTGATGAATGCGGGGAGCCGCTTGGGCACAATAGGCAACGGTTCGCGCAGGCTGCTTCGGATCGCGCCGCGCAAGTGACGCCGGGAGGCGCCATGTCTGACTTCCGCACCATCATCGAGCCGTTCCGCATCAAGTCCGTCGAGCAGATCAAGATGACGACTCCATCCCAACGCGAGCAGATGCTCGCGGATGCCGGGTACAACATCTTCTCGCTCGCCTCCGATGACGTGATCATCGACCTGCTCACCGACTCGGGCACCGGTGCCATGAGCGCCAACCAGTGGGCCGGAGTCATGCGCGGTGACGAGTCTTACGCGGGCAGCCCGTCGTACTTCCGCTTCCGCGACTCTGTCCAGGACATCACCGGCTTCGAGCACGTCATCCCCACGCACCAGGGCCGTGCCGCCGAGCGCATCCTCTTCTCGGTAATGTGCAAAGAGGGCGACGTGGTGCCCAACAACAGCCACTTCGACACAACGCGCGCCAACGTCGAGTTCAGGGGCGCCAAAGCGCTCGATCTGCCCAGCCCCGAGCTGGCCGACATGGACTCGGACTACCCGTTCAAGGGCAACATGGACGTCGATGCGCTTCGCTCGGCGTTCGCCGAGTACGGCACGTCACGCATCCCGCTCGTGATGATGACGGTCACCAACAACTCGGGCGGCGGGCAGCCGGTGTCGCTTGCGAACCTGCGCAAGGTCGCACATCTGGCGCACGATCGCACGTACCGAGACGTCCTCGTA
>CAYXQU010000259.1:0-3048 GCA_964467305.1 uncultured Eubacteriales bacterium | reverse complement strand
TTCCACCGATGGTCCGAAGACGGCGAGGAACCACATGTTGCCCACGAGATGGATGCAGCCTGCATAAAGGAAGGAGCTGGTGAACACGGTGAGCGCCTCCTCGCTCAGCAGCCCGTGGGTCCAGAGTCGGGACGGCACCACCGCCAGCCGGTACATCAGGTCGGTCGCGACGGGAGCCGGAACGGTCACCAGCCTCAGAAGCACTGCGATGCACATCGTGCCGAACAGCCAAGTGACAAGCACCCTGCGGGAGCCACGGGCGTCGACTTTGAGTGGAATCACGCGGTGTCGTCCTCCGAGAAATGCGACCGTGATGTCGAGCGTGCGGGCCGGTCAGTGATACGATTCAGAAGCGAAGTGCAGTCTATAGCACCCGAGTGTGTGTGCGGGGCGAGGAGGGGCGTCATGTTCAGTGGCCTCATGTTCACAGGGTGTCTGAGCGTTCTGGCGATCGTGGTGGTGATCGCTCTCGCTGTGATCGCCCTGTACAACCGGCTGGTCGTGCTCAGGAACCGGGTCGACAACGCGTGGGCGCAGATCGACGTGCAACTCAAGCGCCGCTACGACCTGATCCCGAACATCGTGGAGACAGTCAAGGGCTACGCGTCTCACGAGAAGGGGACGTTCGAGGCGGTCATCCAGGCGCGCAGCGCAGCCATGAGCGCAAGTGGTGTCGCAGCTCAAGGTGAGGCCGAGAACATGCTCACCGGGACGCTGAAGTCACTGTTCGCCCTGGCCGAGGCGTATCCGGAGCTCAAGGCGAACCAGAACTTCATGCAGTTGCAGGAGGAGTTGACCGGTACCGAGGGCAAGATCGCCTACGCTCGCCAGTTCTACAACGACTCGGTGATGAGCTTCAACACGGCGATACAGTCCTTCCCCGCGAACCTGCTCGCAGGCATCTTCGGCTTCGTCGCACGTGAGTACTTCGAGGTCGAGGCGGCCGCCGCCGAGGCGCCGAAGGTCTCGTTCTGACGGATCTCACGCACATCATCGCGTCCATCGCGTTTCCCGAATTGGACCCGGTCGCACTCCGACTGGGTCCGTTCGCCGTGCGCTGGTACGGACTTGCATACCTTGCGGCGTTCCTGGCTGCAGGCGTACTGCTGCGTACCACCGCCAAGCGCTGGGACTTGGGGCTGACCACCGATGACGAGCTCAACATCGTGCTCGCCGCCATCCTGGGCGTATTCCTGGGTGGACGCCTGGGGTACGTGCTGTTCTACGGGGGCTCCTACTACCTTGAGGACGTGAGCCGCGTACTCCGGGTGTGGGATGGCGGGATGTCGTTTCACGGCGGGCTCGTGGGTATTCTCATAGCCGGCATCATCATGGCACGCATGATCCGGATGCCGGTTCTGACCCTGTGGGACCTTGGTGCGATCGGGGCGCCTATCGGGTTTCTCTTGGGCCGACTCGCGAACTTCGTGAACGGGGAGCTATGGGGTAGACCGACCACCGCACCGTGGGGGATGGTGTTTCCCGGAGCCGGGCTCGAGCCCAGGCACCCGTCCCAGCTCTACGAGGCAGGGTTGGAGGGTCTCGTCCTCTTCGGCATCCTCTACGCTCTGTCGCTGCGTTTGCCGCCGCGCCCGCGTGGTGAGCTCGTGGGGTGGCTGCTGTCTCTCTACGGGGTGTTTCGAATCGTCGTGGAGTTCTTCAGGGAGCCCGACATCCAGCTGGGATTCATCGCTGGCGACTGGCTGACGATGGGAATGGTTCTGAGCGTTCCCATGGTCGTGGGTGGTGCGGCGCTCGTCGTGTGGGCCCGGCGGTCCGGCCTGCCTCAGAGGGGCCCCGTCCGAGACTGATCGCTCGAGGGCTCGGTGCAGACCGCGTCTGTGGGCTTCCAGCACGGAACGCTGCGATCGAGACAGCGGGCCGCCTCACTTGGCTGAAGGTGCTGAGGCGGGCTGCACTGCGCGCAGTACAGTTGAGGGAACTTGCCAACGAGGTCCTTGAGGTCCGTGTCGCGATACGGGTCGCCCTCGGGCAACTCCATCATATGAAGCAGGTAGCATGGCATGGGTGCAGATCCACTCCCTCGTCCCTTCGGGCATCGTACGCCGCACGGATGGGTCGGGCAACGACAGGCTGTGAGCGGCATCACCGATTCTCGGGAGTGCGACACGCGCGACTGTGGGCTAGACTGCGAGCAAACGACCATGGGAGGTCATGGAGTGATGTCAGGAGTGGCAATCAGGCGCGCATTGGTGATCGGCGTGGTTGCGGTCGTCGCGGCTGCGTTGGTCGGATGCAACGGTGGCCGGCAAGCTGAAGTCTCGTCCCCGTGGCCCGTCGCCAACGCAGAGCGCACCGTTGCAGAGCCGCCCGTACCACCGCGCTGGCCCTTCACCGGCCGCGATGCCGATGCCGACGACGACGTGACCCGTAGGCCGCTGTCAGTCAAGATCGAGAACTCCCGCGTGTCTCGGCCGCAGATCGGACTCAACTCCGCGGATGTGGTCTATGAGACCATCGTCGAAGGCGGAATCACGCGGTTCAACGCGATCTACCACAGTAAGGTTCCTGACAAGCTGGGCCCCGTTCGCAGTGCCAGACTGTCCGACCAGTGGATCGTGCCCCAATACGACGGCCTGCTGTTCTTCTCGGGGCGCCACAAGAGCGTGGGTGCCGTGCTTGCCAAGCACGACATCCCGGTGCTTGAGCACGGGCGCGTCCCCAGCGCCTACTATCGCGTGAGTGATCGCTCGGCGCCGCATAACCTGATGCTCGATACCTCCAAGGCGTTCAAGGTCGCCGAGGACAAGGGCCACCGGATGACAAGCGAGGCCATACCGCTGAAGTTCGAGAGGGCAAGCGACGAGGCGACGCCTTCGGTCTCAAGGATCGACATCCCGTTCTCGAACTACAACAAGGTGCGCTGGGAATACGACGAGGACTCCGGCCGGTTCCTTCGCTTCAACGACGGCAATGTCCACCGCGATGCCGCCAGCGGCAAGCAGCTCTCGGCCAACAACGTCGTCGTCCTGTGGGCCAAGTACACCGAGGCGCGCAACGACATGGTGGGCTCGGTCACCTGGGATA
>CAYXQU010000258.1:0-3049 GCA_964467305.1 uncultured Eubacteriales bacterium | reverse complement strand
CCATCACCACATCGGGGTCTGAGCGAAGGATGGTTCTCAGTCCCGCAGCGAAGCTCAGCCCGATGCGTTGGTTGACCGCGATCTGGGTCACGCCACGCATCCGGTACTCCACCGGATCCTCTACCGAGATGACCTTGCGCTCTGGTGTACTCACCACGTGCATGAGGGCGTAGAGCGTCGTGGATTTACCGGAGCCCGTGGGTCCCGAGACGAACAGTGCCCCGTACGGCTTGCCCAGCATGCCCATGAGCTTGCCAAGGTCCGCGTCGCTGAGCCCGGTCTTCTCAAGCGGGCGGAAGGCGACCTGACTGTCCAAGATCCGCAGGGTGATCGCCTCACCCCAAGCGGTGGGCAGCGTCGCGACCCGAACATCGAGGGGATTTCCATCGACCACCACCGAGAACCGCCCGTCTTGTGGTCTGCGCCTCTCGGTGATGTCCATGTCGGCCATCACCTTGACTCGCGACAGCAGCTCGGCTTGGGATGTCTTGGGCAACACGGTCAGCTCGCGCAAGACCCCATCCACGCGCGAGCGCACGCTGACCACGTTCTCCTGCGGCTCGAAGTGGATGTCGCTCGCATCGCTGAGCACAGCCTCACTGATGATCTGGTTGACGACTCTGACAACGGCCACTCCGCTGTCCGAGACCTCGATATCGCCCAGGCCGTCCTCATCGACCGAATCGTTGCTCAGTTCATGGAGTGCGTCAGCGCCGGCGATGTATTTCTCGATGGCGTACTTGACCTGAGAAGCCGCGGCGACGACCGGGGTTACCTTCTTGCCGGTGATCAGCTCGACCTCGTCCATGGCCTCTACATCGAGCGGATCGGCCATGGCAAGGATGATGCGCCCCTTGTGCAACGCGATGGGCAGGCACATTCGCTTGCGCGCGGCGCGTTCGGGCAGAAGCATCGCCACCGCACCATCGATGGGGAAACTCGCGAGGTTGACGTGCTGATAGCCCTTCTGGGAAGCCAGCACCGAGGCGATCTGTTGTTCGGAGAGGGCTCGCGACTGAATCAGGATTTCGCCCAGCTTGCCGCCACTCTCGGACTGGCGCCTCAACGCGTCGTCGAGCACGCCCTGATCGATCAGCCCGGCGGCGCGAAGCATCTCACCGAGCCGCTCATTGGAATACGACACCGCTGCTCCTTCGGCCAGACGATCGCCGCTGCGCTATCACAGCTGCCAGCGGACGACGCTCAGAACCCACTCCACGCCAAGAAGGATAACGATCGAGAGCGCTGCAGCGATCTCGAAGACACCACCGTAGGGCGTCTTGATCGCAGACAGGCCCAAGGGGAAGACGAAGATGTCCGAGATCGATACGATGGCGCCTCCCCACGGTTGTCCGGACAGGCTTCCGAAGAACTGAACCACCATCCGAATCGTCACGAGAACCGCAATGACGACAAGGATGTTCATGATGACCGATACCAAGGTCCGAAGGGTACGTCCGCCGCTCACCATCCGCCTCCGAGAGATCGCCGAGAAGCACACTTCCTTATGTTCCCACAAGGAAGGCGGCGCCATCGAGTTGATGCGGCAAGAATGGGTCAGATGAGTGATTCGGAGACGATGCGACGCACCATCATGGTGGCGATCTCATCGGAGCTGACCCCGTCGTCGAGAATCCTGCGCGACGCTACCTCGACCCTGTCGGTGCGGATGTCGGGTGTCTGGTGAGCGATGAGGGTGGCCTGCTCGATGATCTCAGCGGAGACGGTAGAACCCATACGCACTGAAGCCCCCTCGACGCCACATTGTGCTGCAGCCACGACGCGATTCACTTGATCCTCGGAAATCATCATGTCTTTGATATCGGCAGCGAGATGTGGGCTCTTGATGCTCTATTGGAGCAGTTTGCCCCATGGCTGAAGAGGATGTCGGTAACCACCGTTCATCCGGCGGGAATCCTCGGCTTAAAAGGGGGAGCCCCAAGGCCGGCACCTTGAGGCTCAGGGGTAAGGGGTTGCATTCGCATGCAACTCGTGGCGAATCTTACCATCCTCTTATCGGCTTCGCAACACGACAAGACAAGCGTCAGAGGCCGAATCCCGAGAAGACTGTCTGGTACGGGAGCACCATCGCAATGACTCCGAACGCCACGATCGAGGCACCCAGGACCGCACTCACGAACAGAGGAGCGCGCACGTCGTGGCCATCTGTAGCGGGGTCGATGGGCTCCTCGAAGACCGCGCGAACGACACCGCCGTAGTATGCGATAGAGACCATCGTCGAGACGACCGCAACAGTGGTCACCAACGCGTACCACGAGCCAAGGGCGACTTGCCCCTGCGCGATCAGCCCCATGGACACGGCGACACCCGACCTGAGCACCTCGAGCTTGCCCCAGAAGCCCGCGAGCGGCGGAATACCGGCAAGCGACATCATCACCACTATCGCCACCGTCCCCAGCAACGGAGACCTTCGTGCGGTTCCGGCCAGTCCCTCGACCGTGCCGTCCCACGACGGGTTGATCGCCTGTACCGCTGCCGCGAAGACGAACGCCCCCGCCGCAGCGACGCTGTAGGTGGTGATCGCCAGGAGTGCCGCGCCCGGTCTGCCGCACGCGACGGCGAGCAAAGCGAATCCCACCTGCGCGACTCCCGCATACCCCAGCAACCGAAGATAGGAACGCTGACGCAAAGCCACCGTTGAGCCAATGACCATCGAGAGCAGGGCAAGACCGCCCACCAAGGGAAACACCTGCGTTCCGATCAGCCCCAACGGCGCATCGGCGCTCGCACCACCCGTAGCCATCGCTCCCACCGCAGTCGCAAGCGCAGCGACCGACGCGGCCTTCACCACACCGCCGAGAACCGCACCGCCTGTGGGAGGTGCCACCTGATAGGCGTCTGGAGCCCATGCGTGCAACGGTGCCGCCCCTGCCTTGAAGGCCAGACCCGACAGCACCAGCACCGTGCCCAGCAGCAGCGGACCCTGAGTCGCTTGCGAAAGTGCCTGATTCAGCGCCAGATAGCCGCCGCCCACCGCCCCCGTCGCAGCCAAGACCTTCATGCTCTTCAATCCGCCGATCATCAATCG
>CAYXQU010000257.1:0-3074 GCA_964467305.1 uncultured Eubacteriales bacterium | reverse complement strand
GTCCTGAGGACTTCGTAGAGCTGTCCCGCCGCAGCTGCCTCACCAAGAATCCGACCCGCGAACGACGCCGCGATCAGCAGTGCAGGTGCCATCGCGAACGCGCCGTAGAAGGCGAGTGCGGCGGCCATCCGGGTGCCACCTTCGCGCAGGTAGACTCGCCCGGTCTCGCGCATGAGACGCCACACGTGGGAATCCTTCCGCTCGGCATCGCTTTCGGCATGCATTCTGCAGCGTCATCGACTGCCGGCGCGCCGCAGTACCGAACACGCCCGCGCTTATGAGGATACCGTAGAGGTGAGCGGATGCACGGTTCACCCGCGCTCCGATACGCTATCCTCGGCAGGTACTCCCCAGACGACTTGGAGGCACCGTGTCTGACCGATCTTTGAAGACCACGATCGTGGCGACCGCCCTTGTGGCGACCGTTGTTCTCGCGGGTTGTTCCGGCAGCAGCCCCAGCAGCCCCAATGAGACGGCGCTGCCGCCCGGCCATCCCAGTACCGATACCCAGAGTGCCGCTTCGCAGGCGCAAGGCGGAGTCACCGAACTCATCACCGAGGACACCAAAGCGGGCAAGGGCTCGGCCGTGGAGGACGGCGACACCGTGGTCGTCCACTACAGCGGATGGTTGCTCGACGGCACCAAGTTCGATTCGTCGCTGGACCGAGACGATCCGTTCGAGTTCACCATCGGTGATGGCAACGTCATCGAGGGTTGGGAGAAGGGTCTGATCGGCATGAAAGAGGGCGGCACGCGCCGCCTCACCATTCCGCCCAGCCTTGGCTACGGCGATCAAGGCGCCGGCGGCGTCATCCCCCCCAACGCGACGCTGCTGTTCGAGATCGAGCTTCTGGAAGTGAAGTAGGCTCCGGCAGCATCCGCGATCTGAACAAACGATCGACTTCGAGCCGGGCCACGTGGTCCGGCTCGATCAGTTCCCGATGCTTCCCCGCCCTGCGGAGAGCTTCTCCTGAAGCGAGCGCGCGACCGATGAGATCGCGAAGTTGATGGCGAAGTAGATGAGCGAGATGATCAGGTAGATCGTGATGATCTGCTCGGGCTTCCAGTACTTCGCGGCAAGAATGGTGCCCTTGAACATGAGCTCGTAGGCGCCGATCGCCATGGCGAACGACGAGTCCTTGATGACGGTGACGAACTGCGACACGATCGGCGGAATCATCTTGACCACCGACGGCGGCAGCACGATGTAGCGCATCGACTGCAGGAACGACAGCCCCTGCGAACGTGCCGCCTCCCACTGGCCCACGGGGACCGAGTTCAGTCCTCCTCGGATGACCTCGGCGATGATCGCCGAGGTGAAGATGGTCAGGCCGATGGTCGCGGCCCACATCGCGGGCAGCCCCAGCACAAAGTAGCTCGTCAGGATGAGCAGCAGCGCCGGCAGGTTGCGCACGACCTCGATGTACGTAGCCGCGATATGGCTGACCACGGGCCAGCCCGTGAATCGCATGGCGCCCAGTATCGTGCCGAACACGAAGCTCAGGACGATCGACATACCCGCGATCTGCAGCGTGAGCACGAGACCCTGGCCAAGCCCTATCCACAGCACCGGGTCGGAGAGCATCTCTGCGATGGACCCGCTCAGAAGGGTGCTCACCTAAAACACCCTCGATCGCTCTTCGAGGCGGCGGGCGAGCATCGCCAGCGGGAAACACAGAAGGAAATAGCCCAGGCCCACCAGCACGTACGTGGGTCCGTAGTGACCGAAACGCCCGGCGAACGAGTCACCCGCGTACATGAGGTCGCCGCCGGCGATGATCGCGATTACCGACGTGTTCTTGATCAGGCTGACGGCTTGGTTGGTGAGCGGCGGCAATACGATTCGCATGGCCTGCGGGATGATGATGTAGCGCATGGCGCCGATATAGGTCATCCCCTGCGAAAGCGCCGCCTCAAGCTGGCCACGGCCGATCGACTGGATGCCGGCACGCACGACTTCGGCGATGTAGGCGCCGTGGTACATGCCCACACCCATGATGCCGATGACGATCACCGGGATGAACAACCCCGGATACACAAGGGGAATCGCGTTGTAGAGCATGAAGACCTGGATGAGCAAGGGCGTGTTCTGGAAGAACTCAACGTACGCGCGGGCGAGAGCGCGGGGCACCGTCCAGTGCGATGCGGACATCACGCCGATGATCACGCCCAGCACCAGGGCGACCGCCAGGCCCAAAGACGCCACGAGCAGCGTGATGAGCATGCCCTGCCACAGCGTATCCAGGTTGGCGAACACGGCCTCCCAGCGAGGGACCGCGAACGGTCCCTCGCTCAGGAAGCCTATGTTCGCGATGAGTTCAGACATCCTTGATGGTCTTCACCGGCCCCTTGCGGGGATCGGCTACAGGCCCCACTTCTCGATAAGGGCGGCCATCTCTCCGTTGGACTCCATCTCGGCAAGCATCTCGTTGATGAAGGTGGTCAGGTCGTCGGTGCCCTTCTTGCTGGCGATGCCGTAGTCCTGCGGCGAGAAGCCGTCGGGCAGGATGACGGAGTCATCGGTCACGTAGCCGGAGAGGATCGACTTGTCGACCGAGAAAGCGTCCACACGACCGGACTCGAGCGCAGCGTTGATCTCGGGATACGTCGCGAACTCGAGGAACTCGACTTTTGTGCCGGCCTTGTCGGCCTCGGCCTGAACCGCGTCGCGTGTGGTGGCACCCTGCGCGACACCGATGGTCTTACCGTCTAGATCGGCGAGCCCGGCGATTCCGGAGTCCTTCTTCACCAGAAGGCCCACTTCGTCCTGATAGTACGGCTCCGAGAAGTTCCACTGCTCGAGGCGCTCAGGCTTGATCGTGAAGGTCGCGATCACGACGTCGAGCTGGCCGTTGTCCAGAAGCGGGCCGCGGGTCTTGGCGGTGACGGCCTCGAACTTGATGGCGTCCTCAGCCAGACCGATGCGCGCAGCAAGTGCCTTCGCCAGATCGATCTCCATGCCGTCAAACTCTCCGGTGGCAGCGTCCTGCAAGCCGAAGTTCGGCACGTCGGCCTTGACGCCCACACGCAGCTCGCCGGCGTCCTTGATCGCCTGCACGCCTGCGGGCAAAGCG
>CAYXQU010000256.1:0-3078 GCA_964467305.1 uncultured Eubacteriales bacterium | reverse complement strand
CATCATCGGTAAGCTCATCCCGGCAGCGACCGGCATGAAGCGCTACCGCAACGTCGAACTCACCTACAAGGGTCAGCAGATCGAGTCGGCCGCTGGTGTCGAGGGTCCGCTGCCCGAGTGGGCTCCTGAGGAGCTCAAGGAGATCGAGGCGCTGCTGCCGGTCAGGCCGGAGCCGGGTGTGCTCACCGAGGCCGACCTTGAGGGCGTGTTCGGCGAGTTTGAGCTCGACGATGCGAGCGAGATCGACGTCTCGGCGTTCACCGGGATGACGTTTGATCCCAACGCCGAGATCGCTGCAGACTCCTTCGGAGACGAGATCGAGGTCGTCGAGGTCGACGCGCAGCCGGCGGAGACCGCGGTTCTGTCGTCGGACCTCGAGTCGGTGACGCTTGGCGACATCGGCGTGTCCGCACGGTGGGTCAACAAGTTCGCCGAAGCCGGCGTGACCAGTGTGGCCGACCTTCGCGGCAAGAGCGAAGACGACCTGCTTGGCCTGCCGGGAATCGGGCAGAAGGCGGTCGAGGAGGTTCGCGCGGGACTCGACGCGAACGGCCTCTCCATCCTGGCCTGAACCGGTTGAACTGATTCGCGAAACGAAGGGCGCCCTGCCGGCACCAACGGCAGGGCGCCCTTGTCTGCGAAGAAGTTCGGCGAAGTGGCTCCTACCAGTGCGGCAGGGGATAGACACGCCCGGGTGCGTGGCGTTTGACATCGCCTGCCGTGCTTGCTAGAGTTCGACGCTGTGACTTCATGCTCGGGCGGTGTGCGCTCACGCGCGCGTTCGAGTTTGTGGATTGACGAAACGAAGGAGAGAGCGTTGCCCACTATCAACCAGCTGGTCCGCAAGGGCCGCAAGGCGGCCGTCGACAAGAGCAAGACGCCTGCGCTCAAGGGTAATCCGCAGAAGCGCGGCGTGTGCACTCGCGTCTACACCACAACCCCCAAGAAGCCGAACTCGGCTCTGCGTAAGGTCTGCCGTGTGCGACTCGTGAATCAGATGGAGGTCACCGCCTACATCCCCGGCATCGGCCACAACCTGCAGGAGCACTCCATCGTGCTCGTGCGTGGTGGTCGTGTTAAGGACCTTCCGGGTGTCCGCTACAAGGTCATCCGTGCGGCGCTCGACTGCTCTGCGGTCGCCAACCGCAACCAGAGCCGTTCGCGTTACGGAGCAAAGAAGCCAAAGTAGCACGAAGCGGACTGCGCGAAGCGCAGCCAGTTCGTGCGTGTGGCATCGAACAGACAGCGAAGCTGCTGTTCATGCCCCACCTGAGTAGCTGAGAGAGCTAGAGGAGAAGCAGGATGCCCAGACGTGCAGCAGCGGTCCGTCGCGAAGTCATGCCGGACGCGATCTACAACAACCGTCTCGTCACGCAGCTCACCAACAAGGTGCTGCTTGACGGTAAGAAGTCCACGGCCGAGCGCCTCGTGTACGGTGCGTTCGACATGATCGAGGCCAAGACGGGCTCCGATCCTCTGTCGGTGTTCAAGAAGGCCATGGACAACGTGCGCCCGACCCTCGAGGTGCGCCCCAAGCGTGTCGGTGGCGCGACCTACCAGGTTCCGGTCGAGGTGAACTCCCGCCGCTCCACGACGCTCGCGATCCGCTGGATCGTCGGGTTCTCCCGCAAGCGCCGCGAGAAGACCATGACCGAGCGCCTTGCCGGCGAGATCATGGATGCCGCGAATGGCACGGGTTCCTCGGTGAAGAAGCGCGAGGATCTCTACAAGATGGCCGAGTCGAACAGGGCGTTCTCGCACTACCGCTGGTAGTGACCGAGAATCCTGTCCGCGACGAGAGACGATAGAGGCTAACGCCCCATGGCTGAAAAGAAGTATCCGCTCGAGATGACGCGCAACATCGGCATCATGGCCCACATCGATGCCGGTAAGACGACGACCACCGAGCGCATCCTCTACTACACGGGTAAGACCCACAAGATCGGTGAGGTGCACGACGGCGCTGCCACCATGGACTGGATGGTCCAGGAGCAGGAGCGCGGCATCACCATCACCTCGGCTGCGACCACGTCGTTCTGGCGTGACCATCGTATCCAGATCATCGATACGCCCGGCCACGTTGACTTCACCGTCGAAGTCGAGCGCTCACTTCGCGTGCTCGACGGCGCCTGCGCTGTCTTCTGTGCGGTCGGCGGCGTCGAGCCCCAGTCCGAGACGGTCTGGCGCCAGGCCGACACCTACGGTGTCCCGCGTATCGCCTACATCAACAAGATGGACCGCTCGGGTGCCGACTTCTACAACGTCGTGCAGATGATGAAGGACCGCCTGGACGCCCGCCCCGTGCCGCTCCAGCTCCCCATCGGTGCCGAGGACCAGTTCATCGGCATCATCGATCTGATGGAGATGAACGCGGTCTTCTTCAACGAGGACGACAACGGCATCAACCCCACCGTCGGCGAGATTCCCGCCGAGCTCAAGGATGACGCTGAGATCTATCGCCACGAGCTCGTGGAGACCGCTGCCGAGCAAGACGACGAGCTGATGATGAAGTTCCTCGAGGACGAGGCGATCTCGATCGAGGAGCTCAAGACCGCTCTGCGCAAGGCGTGCATCGCCAACGCGTGTACGCCGGTCGTATGTGGCGCGTCGTTCAAGAACAAGGGTGTCCAGCCGCTGCTCGACGCCGTCATCGATTTCCTGCCGTCGCCACTCGACATCGCCGCCATCCGTGGCGTCGATCTCAAGACCGACGAAGAGGTCACGCGCCCCGCAGACCCCAAGGAGCCCTTCGCGGCCCTGGCGTTCAAGGTCATGACCGACCCGTACGTGGGCAAGCTCACCTACTTCCGCGTCTACTCGGGCTCGCTGAACTCCGGTTCCTACGTGCTCAACAGCACCAAGGGCCACAAGGAGCGCATCGGCCGCCTGCTGCAGATGCACGCCAACCACCGCGAGGACATCGACGTCGCCGCTGCCGGCGACATCGTTGCCGCCGTTGGCCTCAAGAACACCACCACGGGTGACACCCTGTGCGCCGAGAACGCCCCGGTGCTGCTCGAGTCCATGGTCTTCCCCGATCCGGTCATCGACATCGCGATCGAGCCCAAGACCAAGGCC
>CAYXQU010000255.1:0-3095 GCA_964467305.1 uncultured Eubacteriales bacterium | reverse complement strand
GTGTACTCTCGGTCCCCTACCTCGAGCACGCGGCCGGTGATGGCGGATGTGTAGCGCTCCAAGAACCGCTCGATGTAGTAGCGGTCGACCGGGGTGCCCTGCGCCATGCCGAAGCCCGGGTTGACGGGCTCGGTGTCGCGCAGCGTCCCGAACACAACGAACCGCGACCTGAGCCGGCGCTTGATTGCTCGAAGGTAGTGACTCAGCGGACGACCCATGGCTGCCTCTCGACGCGCGTGGGGAACGGTGCGTGCGATCGTGTGTGCGTTCTCGCATGATAAGCTTAACGCGTTTTCATCCCAACACCCACAGAGCCACGTGCTCGCGCCGAAAAGACGAAGTCACTTCCATGATGTCACGCTCAGAATCGAGCCACTCACAGAAGCGGCGCATCCTGAAGAACACGGCGGCCAACGGCGTGGCCCAAGCCGTCTCGATGATCTCGACTTTCATCTTCCTGCCACTGCTGGTGCGCGATTTCGGCGTCTCGGCATACGGGGTCCTCGCGCTTTCGATGTCGGTGAGTGCCTACGCCCTGCTGCTCGACCTGGGCGTGAGCGCCGCTTTGGTGCGGCTGGTCGCCGAGAGAACCGCACGCGACGACGGTCGCGGGATCGCGAGCGCGATCTTCTCGGCGACCGCGATCTACGGAGCGCTGGGGGTGTTCGTGGCGGGGCTCATGGTGCTTCTGGGCTTGGGGGCGGGCGATGTCTTCAACGTCTCGCCGGCCGAGGCGACGCTTCTGACCACGCTGCTGTGGGTGGGTGCGCTGCATCACCTGCTGTACTGGCCGGCGCTCACGGCACGAGACGCGCTCGCCGGGCTGCAGCGCTACGACCTGATCTCGGCGGTGACGTTGGCGACCGTCGCGATAGACGTTGCCGGCACGATCTACGTGCTGGCGACCGGGAGCTCGCCGGTGGTGCTTGTGGTGATCAGGCTGGCCGCGATGGTGCTGGCGTCGTGCGCGCACGTCACGCTGCTCGTGAGACTACTGCCCGGCGAGGCGCGGCGCATCACCGCGTCAGTCGCCGACATACGCGCGATCCTGCGCTCGGGCTCCTCGGTGTTCGTGCTGCAGATCGCGCAGGTCATGAGCCGGCAGCAGACCGATAAGCTCGTGCTAGGCATCTTCGCGGGAACCGCCGCCGTCACGCTCTACGACATCGCGGCGAAGCTCAACTCGCTCGTGACCTCGATCGCCGGGCTTGCGACATCTGCGGTGCTGCCGGTGGCCGCGCAGCTCAACGCCCGCGAGGAGCACGGGTCGCTGCGCGAGATGTTCCTGCGTGGCACCAAGCTGATCGCGACGGCGCTCGCGCCGGTGACCGCCATCATGATCGCGATCGCCGCGCCGTTCATCGCCGCGTGGTTTGGACCCGGCTTCGAAGACGCGGTCCCGGTCGCGCAGTTGCTGCTGCTGTCGCAGGTGTTCCTGCCGCTCTACCAGCTGGGTGACCCCATCCTCATTGGCCGCGACCGGTTCGGGCTGTGGGTGCCGGGTGGGCTGACGCTCGCAATACTCAACGTGGCGCTGAGCGTGGTGCTGGTGCAGAGGTTCGGTGTGATGGGCGTGGCGCTGGGCACTCTTGTCGCGGTGATGCTGGAACTGCCGTGGTACATGCGGGTCTTTGGGCGCGAGATGTCGATTCCCGCTGGCGAGTGGCTGCGGCGCACCGCGTGGCCGGCGTATCCGCTGCTGGTGGTGCCGGCCGTCGTCGCGTACCTTGCGGGCATGACCGTGCTGGGCAGTTCGCTCGCCGGGCTCTTCGCGGTTGGCGTGGTCGCACTCGCACTGTACTGGGCTACCATGCTCGCGGTGGGCTACTCGCGCGAGGAGCGGCTTGAGATGGTCTCGGTACTGCGCAGTTCAACAGGTGAGGTGGGTTCGTGAGCACGCCGGTCGTCTCGGTGATCGTGCCGGCGTACAACGCGTCGGCCACGCTGGGCCGGTGCCTTGAGACCCTGCGCAGCCAGACGCTCGCCGACATCGAGATCGTGGTGATCGACGACGGATCGACCGACGACACGCTCGCCTTGGCTCGCGATGCGGCACGCCAAGACACGCGAATCCGCATTGCCGAGCAACCGCACGGTGGGCGTGCGGCTGCGCGCAACACCGGGCTCGCCACCGCCTGCGGTCGCTACGTGGGCTTCGTGGACGCCGATGATGAGGCCATGCCCCGTATGTTCGAGGTGCTGCTCTCGCGAGCGCAGCAAACCGGGGCAGACCTCGTCGTGGGCCAGTACGTGGGCGTGAGCGCTCGCAGCGGTGAGACCCTCTACCACTACGCCGAAGGCACCCCCGCGCTCTACGGCACGGATGTGACAAGTCGGCCCGAGCTGCTGCTACAACCCGGAGCGAGCGTGTGCAACAAGCTCTTCGCCCGCGAGCTGTTCGATCGCGCGGGTGTCACGTTCCCCTTGGGACTCGACTTCGAAGATCTGGCGGTGGCATACCGCCTGACCGGCGAGGCACTACGCGTCGAGCATGTAGGTGAAGTGGTCTACCGCTATCACCACGGGACCGGTGGCTCGATCATGGCCGCATGCGACGAGCGCTACCTGCAGATCATCACCGCGCTCGAACTCACCAACGAGCACTTCCACAAGCGCGGACGCTTCGACGCACTCTATCCGCAGTTGCTCGAGATCAACTTCACACACCTGATCAACGGGCGCTACGCCGACCTGTTGCGCTTCGGTGCGGCCGGTGTGCGCGGCCGTTACCTGCGGGCCGCCTATCGCCATCTGGATCAGCACTTCCCGGGCTGGAAACGACACGAGCGGACGCGGCGGGTGTGCGGCACGACCGCCAAGTGGGTCGTCAGCACCACCCGACCATTGCTCGCGCTGTACTCGACCTACCTGCACACCAGACGCAGCCAGGGGTACGGCTCATGAGGGTTGTCCAGGTCTCGAGCGCCGATGTGGGCGGGGGTGCCGAGCGGATAGCCGCCGATCTCCACCGCACCTGTCTGGCGCGCGGTGTCGATTCGACGCTTGCGGTTGGCTACCAGTTCGGGGAACTGCCACACACGGTCACAATCCCCAACGATCGGCTGCGCAGTGCCTGGGCACGCGCGGTACTGCAC
>CAYXQU010000254.1:0-3100 GCA_964467305.1 uncultured Eubacteriales bacterium | reverse complement strand
GCCGATGAGCGTCCCGAACGTCGCGGCGAACACGAACAGCGGCAGCACGATGAGCTCACGCTCAAAGACCAGCCCGCACGCAGCCACCAACGCGTACATGCCAACGACCGCGAGAAACGCGACCCTGACGAAGTCCCACAGCATGAACCTGCTGGTCAGAAGTGGGACGTCTATGATCCAGTCGAAAACCGGTTCTCCGTTGTCCACCAGCTTCGCCCTTTGGACGACCACCCTCGAATCACCCATGTCCACCCCTCACCCCAAGCCGTTGTGGGCATGGTACCAGCCCGCGCCCGTCACCACGTGCAGTGCCACGCGCCAGCCCGCCAGGCCAACGACCGGGCTTTTCCTCCGGCTCGAAACATGTGACCATCATCACGGTCGCACTGGCGTGTGGAGCTGGAGACTCTTGAGAACGATTGCCTGGCAGCCGATACCTCACTGACCAGTCGAAAGGACTCTCGCATGACGATGCACCCGGCAACAAGTCGACCTTCGCATGGCGCTGAGGCCGCCGCTTCGCGAACGCCGGCACTGGCCGTCATCTTGTGCCTCGCCCTCATCGCCGTCTTCACCGTGCTGCCCGAGCCGGCTGCCGCGATCAGCCGCAATACGGTGCTCTCCCGCGCCCAGCTTCGCGTCGACAAGCCGGTCAAGTACAGCCAGAAGAAGTACTACGCCGGTTACAGAACCGACTGCTCCGGCTACGTGTCCATGACCTGGAAGACCGGCACGTCGTGGAACACGCGCACCTTCCACAAGGTGACCCATCGCATCAAGGTATCTCAGCTTCAGCCCGGAGACGCACTGCTCAAGAAGGGCTACCACATCCGGCTGTTCTACGGATGGTTGGATGAGGCACGCACGCAGTATGTCGCCTACGAGTCCGCGTACGGCAAGATCGCCGGAATCCGCATCCACTCCATCGAAGACGATCTGGAGTACGGGTACGTTCCGGTCCGGTACGACCGCATCACCGCAAGCCCGGCGTCACGCAACCTTCTGCGCAACCCCACGTTCAACACATGGGCCCAGGACTGGAACGGCACGCTGCCGGTGTGGTGGGACGTGAGCGGAGAGTGGTGGGAGACGAATTGCGCGATGCGCAAAGACATCTACCGCACCGCGCGCAACTCACTGCAGCTCACCAACCCTGCGAGTACGGGCCAGCCGGTCACGCTGTCGCAGACCGTGCCGGTGAAGGCCGGTGCCGAGTACCGCGTGAAGAGCTGGGTGCGCACCGTCGACCCGAATGCGATCTCGTTGTCCCTCACGTATCTCGATGCGCAGGGTGAGTCGATCGTCGAGTCGAGCACCGCCGGAGATCGCTGGGGCATCAACCCGGACCAGTTCAAATCAATGGCATTCAACCTCAAGGCGCCTGCCAACGCGGTCTCAGCGAGAGTGACGGTGTCACTCTCTCCGGGCACCGATCCCGTGACGGGTGCGCCGTCGCGCAACGTCGCTGTGGTCGACGATGTCTCACTGTACCGACCCCAGGTCACCGTGGGCATCAAGTCGAGCAAGTCATCTTCGAAGCGCGGCAAGTCATTCACCCTGAGCGGCACCGTCACCCCGGCGCGCGCGAAGGGTGTCTCGGCGATCCTGTACGTGAAGAAGCCCGGAGGCAGCTGGAAGAAGCTCTCCACGGTCAAGATCGGAGCGTCAGGCTCGACCACCATGTGGAAGAAGAAGGTGACCATCGCGCGCACGGCGCGCAAGGGCACCTATAAGTACCGCATCAGTGTGCCCCAGCTTCCTGGCTACCTTGGCTCCATGTCGAAGACGGTCAGCGTCAAGGTGAAGTGATCGGTGGACCGGCCACTCGGACGGTCCTCGCCCCACTACAGTCGCCAAGAGAAAGGGCCCGCCCCCAAGGGGACGGGCCCTTCTTCCGAATCAGCCCAGCCACATCACCTGCGATGCTACTTCGTGACCTTGATCTTCTTGTATGACGAGTAGCTTGCAGCATGCAGTGAGTCGGCCTTCGAGTAGATTCTGACTCGCCAGGTTCCCGACTTCTTGATCTTGAACTTGCTTGAGAACACCGAGGATGATCCGGAGCTCTTGATCTTGACGGTCTTCGAATACTGATAGCGGTACTTGCCCTTGGAGTACTTGTAGAACTTCAGGGTGAGCTTGGACCCGGCGGCATGTTTCGGAGTCAGCTTGCCCTTGATGGTGAAGCTCTTGTTCACCTTGACCGACTTGGGCGCAGAGGTGATCGACAGCTTGACCTTGGGGTTGAGCGTGTAGCTCGAACCCGTGCGGGCAGAGGTATAGGCATCGCCAGCCAAGATGAAGCGATAGATCATCTTCGACTTCGCCGTGGTCTTGTAGGTGTAGACACCCTTGGCGGTGCGAGCGACCTTGGCGATGCTGACCCATTTGCCACCCGTGTAGCGCTGGATGGTGACGGTCTTGTTGTCGACGCCCTTACCGCCTGCATCCTTGACCGTCGCAACAAGGCTCACGGCACTGCCGTAGTTGGGGCTGAAGCTTCTGAGCGTGCTCTTCTGGCCGCCGAAGTTGGTCGTCAGCGAGAGTGTCCTGGACGCGGACGCGGGCTCGACGATGACGAGCGGGGACAGCGAACTCAGCTTGAAGGTGACGGTGCGGCTTAGCACGCTCACCGTTGGGGTGATCGTCTGCCACGTGTCACCGGCCCGGTGTCGCACCTTGATCGCCCTTGCCCGCGTCTCCGGCAACAGGGGTGAGTACGGCATCTTGATCGTCACGTTGCCCGTGAACGTCCCCGTGAAGGTGACCTCATAGCTCATATCGCCCAGACGGATCCAGGATGACCCGCTCTTGTAGCCCACCGGTGGGTTGGGTTCCGGCGTGAGGTAGAAGGTGCCTGCGGTGGTCACGTTGTCAAACGAGACCTCCACGTCACCGGCGGCGGTGCTCAGATCCACGGTGGGTGAGCCTGTAGGCACAGCAACCGAGTCAGTGGTCGCAGGCGTCTTCTTGGCCACCGAAGTGGGCGCCGAGACGTTGCCCAGGTTGTCGACGGTCTTCACGGTGAAGGTGTAGGACGTGTTGGCGACCAGACCGTCGAACGTGTAGCTGGTACCGGTGATCGTAGTCTCACTAGATG
>CAYXQU010000253.1:0-3130 GCA_964467305.1 uncultured Eubacteriales bacterium | reverse complement strand
TCGCACGCGCGTTTCTCGCTGACCCCCAAGTCCTCATCCTCGATGAGGCCACGAGTTCGGTGGACACCCGTACCGAGATGCTGATCCAGCAGGCGATGGAGCGGCTGATGGAGGGCCGCACGAGCTTCGTGATCGCTCATCGCTTGTCGACCATCCGAGACGCAGACCTCATCGTGGTGATCGACCACGGGCGCATCGTGGAGACCGGCACACATGATGAACTCATTGCCGCACAAGGCTTCTACGCTGATCTGTACGAGAGCCAGTTCTCTGAGGCGCTCGACGAGGCGAGCTGAGCTCGGGCCGCCACCCGCGCGCCATGGCACCTTTCTCGCTTGCAGACCTCGCGTCAGGAGGGTTAAGGTTCCTTGCCCACCATGGGGCGCGGATGCTAGAATTCGGGCGTTCAGGCGAGTGCAGTGGTGCGTTTCATACGGTTGCTTGATACCGCCCTCGCCGGGCCTGCTTGCCTGAACAACAACGCACCGCTCCGGCGAGGGCGAACCTGTTCTCTGACGTCGCCACCGTGTGGGTGGCGACGATACGTATAGGCAGTCGTGTGAGGCGGACAACGTAGTCATGCATCTGACGCTCGTAGGGCTCAGCCACAAGACCGCACCGGTCGAGATTCGCGAGAAGCTCACCTTCCCCGAGCACGTCCAGTCGGATGCTCTGGCGCGCCTGCTCGACTCCGAGGCCGTTGCTGAAGCTGTGATCGTCTCGACCTGTAACCGGACGGAGATCTACGCGGTCACCGCTGCAGGTCACGACGGCCCCGAGGCGATCATCGACTTCATGGCGAGCTATCACGATCTCGACCGCCACGAACTGGTGCGTTATCTGTACATCTCCCAAGGTGAAGCGGTCATCAGGCATCTCTTCCGCGTGGTCGCGTCGCTTGACTCGATGGTGCTGGGCGAGGCTCAGATCCTGGGTCAGGTGAAGGAGGCCTACGACCAGGGCTTCTCGAACGGTGCCTGCGGCCGCGTCTTCAACAAGCTGTTCCGCCAGAGCTTCGAGGTGGGCAAGCGCGTTCGCACCGAGACCGAGATAGGCGAGAACGCGGTCTCGATCAGCTACGCCGCCGTCGAGCTGGCCAAGCGGGTCTTCGACACCCTCGATGGGCGCACCGTCATGATCCTGGGCGCCGGCAAGATGAGCGAGCTCACCGCCAAGCACCTGCTGTGCAACGGCGTCACCGACGTCATCGTGGCGAACCGCACCTACGAGCGCGCCCAAGAGCTCGCCGAGAAGTTCAACGGCGAAGCCATCCGCTACGACGACCTGTTCGAGCGCATGAGCGAGGCCGACATCGTTATCTCGTCGACCGCTGCCACCCACTACGTCATCACCAAGGAGCGCGTCGCCCAAGCTGCGCGTCAGCGCCGCGACCCGCTCTTCCTCATCGACATCGCCGTCCCGCGCGACATCGACCCGGCCTGTGGGTCGCTCGCAGACGTCTTCCTCTACGACATCGACGACCTCAACGGCGTGGTCTCCCACAACCTCGAGGAGCGCATGGTCGAGGCCGAGCGCGCCGAGGTCATCATCGCCGAGGAGATGAAGGAGTTCGAGCGCTGGCTCGACTCCATGGAGGTCGTGCCTACCGTCGCTGCCATCCGCGCGAAGGCCGAGAAGGTCCGCGCAGACGAGCTGGACAAGGCGATGAAGCGCCTGGGGGGTCTCTCGGAAAAGGAACTCAAGACCGTCGAGATGCTGACCACCTCGATCGTCAACAAGATGCTTCACGGGCCCACCGCGCGTCTCAAGCAGTGCGCGTCCGAGAAGGACTGTTACGAGTACGTCGAAGCCGCACGCTACCTCTACGGGCTGGACAGCAACCCGGAGGGCAAGAATCCGCATGGCTTCGGGTTGATCAAGAGCATCCTTGGCAGGGGAGAGAAGTCCTCGGCTGCGCAGAAGAAAGAGATGGGAGACACGATCGGTGCCTAGTCGCGACAAGCTCATCATCGGCACGCGGGGCAGCAAGCTGGCTCTGTGGCAATCGAACTACATCAAGGGGCTGGTGGAAGAGATCACCGGCCTTCCTGTTGAGTTGAAGATCATCAAGACCACCGGCGACAAGATCCTCGACGTCCCACTGGCCAAGGTGGGCGGCAAGGGGCTGTTCACCAAGGAGCTCGAGGTCGAGCTCGCGGCCGGTACCGTCGACCTGTGCGTGCACTCGATGAAGGACGTTCCCACCGAGCTGCCCGAGGGCCTCTACATCGCTGCGATGCCCGCTCGCGTGGACCCGCGCGATGCGCTGGTCTCCGGGGCCGGCTACGACCTGGTCTCGCTGCCCGCAGGCGGCAAGGTGGGCACCAGCTCGCTTCGCCGTGTGGCGCAGGTGCGCGCGATGCGCCCCGACGTGCAGATCGTCGACGTGCGCGGCAACCTCGACACCCGCATGCGCAAGGCCGAGGACGGCGAGGTCGACGTGGTCATCCTCGCCAGCGCCGGCATCACCCGCATGGGCTGGGCCGAGCGCATCACCGGCTACATCCCAACCGAGCAGATGGTCTCGGCGGTGGGCCAGGGCGCCATCGGCATCGAGATCCGTGAGAACGACGACTTCATGGTCGACGTGATGGCCAAGATCAACCACGCGGAGACGTTCACCTGCGTGACCGCCGAGCGCGTGGTCATGCGCAGGCTCGAAGGCGGCTGCCAGGTGCCCATTGGCGCCTACGCGCGCATCGAGGGCGACAAGCTGGTGATGGACGGCCTTGTGGGAACCGTCGAGGGCGACGTTATTGTTCGCGACTACCTTGAGGGCTCGGTCGACGACCCCATCGAGCTGGGCGAGCGCATGGTGGCGGCCTTGAACGAGCAGGGCGCGAGCGAGATCCTCGCGGCCGTGCGTGCTGCCGCCGAGGCAGACGGTGTCGACGGGCTCCTCAAGACCTGACGTGGCGGCGAGCGAACCCACATCCACGAGTGATTCCAGAGCGCCCCTCGCAGGGCGCTCTGTCGTCGTCACCCGGTCCGCAGCACAGTCGGCGGCCCTGATGGCGCCGCTGCAGGCGCTGGGAGCGACGGTGCTGGCGTTCCCCGTGATCGAGACGGTGGAGCCTGATGACTGGAGCCCGGCGGACGCGGCGATCGCGCATCTGGATAGCTACGACTG
>CAYXQU010000252.1:0-3137 GCA_964467305.1 uncultured Eubacteriales bacterium | reverse complement strand
GCGCTCTGCACGGGCGCACGGTGGCGGGCGACACTCTCTCATCGGCGACGGAGCTCATCGCATCCGGTGCTTACAAGGAGGGTATCGACCCCATCGAGATCGTCGCGGTGCCCACGACGGCCGGCACCGGCTCCGAGGTCACCAAGTGGGCTACGGTATGGGATGTCGACGGCAAGGCGAAGTACTCGGTCGACCACGTGGGCCTGTATCCGACGCGCGCTCTCGTGAGTGTCGAGGCGACACTCACCATGCCCCGTGAGCTGATCCTCGCGACCGGTCTCGACGCGCTCTCGCACGCGATGGAGGCGTTCTGGGCGCGCCCGTCGACGCCGCTTGTGAAGGCGGTCGCGCTCGACGCGGTCCGCCACATCCACGCCGGACTCGCACCCGGACTCGCTGACCCGCAGAACATGGAGGCGCGCGAGGCGCTGTGCCTGGGCTCCGTACTCGCGGGTGTCGCCTTCTCGAACACGCGCACCACGGCGTGCCATTCGATCTCGTATCCGCTCACCATGAAGTTTGGCGTCGACCACGGCTTCGCGGCTGCGCTCACTTTGGCCGCCGTGGCCGACATCAACCGCGCCGCCGTGCCGCAGATCGACGAGTTGCTCGCGGTCTTCTCGGCAGACGGTGGTTTTCGCGCATGGATCGATGCGGTGAGCGCGGGCATCAAGCCGTTGCGGCTGAGCTCGTTCGGGATCAGCGAGGGCGACATCGATACGCTCGTCGAGATGTCGTTCACCGCGGGTCGCATGGACAACAACCCGGTCGACATCACGCGCGAGCAGGTCGCGCAGATCCTCGCAGAGATCCTGTAGCGGCCCCGCGTCGTGCGGGCCGTCATTCTTGCAGTCCGGGCACGACGAAGGCCGGCTCACCGGCCGGCCTTCGAGAAGCGATGCGTTCTGGTGTCGCGTCGTGCTACTGGATCGAGCTCCTGGCGGCGAAGACCGGAGAGAGCTCGGGACGGGTCGCGGTCGCACGCTCGTAGGCGTCCTGATCGCGACGTGCCATCCAGAACAGGGCAGATGCGGTCAGCATGGGGCCGATGAGAGCGAACACCATGATCATCCACACACCCAGCTCGAACTGGTACACGACACCCCATGCCACCACGATGAGTGAAGCGGCGGCCAGAAGGGCGGCGGTGACGCGCTCGTAGTACCAGCCAACGACCAGCGTTGCGAGAACAGCGGCAAGCGGGATGAACGCGCCCATGAGGGCATTACCCACGCCCGTCTCCTGGAACGAGTACAGACCGGCGAACGAGGCCACCGACCAGAACAGCCCACCGGCGACCACGAAGCCACGCGCCACGCCACGCTCGGCTGCGATGCGGCCGCTTGAGTGGGTGCGAACGGCAGGAGCGCTCTTGCGTGAGTCGGCGATGTCCCAAGCAAGCAGACCGGCAACCAACGGGATGCCAACGGCCAGAGCGGCCACGCCAACGAATCCAACGATGATGAGGACTGCCACCAAGGCGAGAGACATGGTCCTCTACCTCCAAGTCGCCTGAGCCGGGTTGCGGCCCGTTCGGATACTTCTGAAGTGAATATCCACCCAACGGCGACAAGATAGGTTCGCAGGCGATTTTCGTCTTGTTAGGGTTTTGTGAGGGAGGCTTCAGGCAGCTCGAAACTGAAGGTGGTGCCCGAACCCGGGTCCGATTCGACGGCTATCGTCGACCCGTGCGCCTCGACCACCTCTTTGGCTATCGCGAGCCCCAGTCCCGTACCTCCTCCGGCGCGGGCGCCGTCTGCCTGGTAGAAACGCTCGAAGACGCGCGAGACCTCTTCGGGAGCGATCCCGGGGCCCTCATCGGTGACCGATAACCGCACACGGCCGGGGGCGGCGTGGGTAGCAGCGAGGCGCACCGTCGACCCCCTCGGCGAGTGCTTGAGGGCGTTGTCGGTGAAGCCCAGCAGCACCTGCACGATCTTGTCGTGGTCGGCCATCACGCGGGTGTCCGGGTCGTCGATGGTGACCGCGAGGGTCACCTCGGCCTGTTCTGCCAGCGGGTGCAGCACCCGGGCCACGTCTCCCAGCAGGTCGGTGGTGAACAGTGCCGCCGAGGAGAGCTTGAGGCCCCCGGACTCCAGTTGCGCCAGGGTGAGCAGGTCGCTCACGAGCCGGCCCAGGCGGTCGACCTCGACTTGCATGGTCGCGATGAAGTCATCGCGCACCTCCGGGACATCCTTGGCGCCGTCGGCGAGCAGCTCGAGGATCCCTTTGAGCGCCGCGATGGGAGTACGCATCTCGTGACTCGCGTCCGCCACGAACCGGCGCTGGGCGTCTTCGAGGCGGCGCTGCTCGGTCACGTCGGCGAGCAGTACCACGGTGCCCTCGATCCGCTCGTCGGCATCGAGCAGGGGAGTGCAGTGCAGTAAGACAGTACGTGCGCCCAAGCTGACGGTGCCCGCAGCGCTCACGCCGGAAAGCCCGGTGCTGACGATGTCGAGCACGCCGGGCACGCTGGTGACCTCCTCGGCACGCTTGCCCACCAGCATGACGGAGTCCGACCCCAGCAGCCGGGCCGCCTCGGGATTCGCGACGGTGATCACGCCGTTCTCGTCCAAGGCGAGCACGCCTTCGGCCATCGACTCGATGACCGCCGCGACGCGCCGCCGGCTCTCTTGGATCTCGCCGAACGCCTCGCCCAGCTTGGCGGCCATCGTGTTGTACGACTCGGCCAGGAACTGGATCTCGTCGGGGATGAGTCCCGTTGGGAGCCGCTGCTCGAAGTCCCCGGCGGCCATCGCTGCCGCCGCTTCGGTCATTGCGCGAATCCGCCGCGAGATGAGCTCCGAGAACCCGAATCCGAGAAGACCGGCGACAACGAGCGACACCCAGAACGTCACCCAGAGCCGGTCACGGACCGCCCTCAGGATCGCGACCGAGCTGTCGGCGGTGCTGGCGGTGACCACCACTGCCAGTGGCTCTCCGCGATCATCGGTGATCGCCTTGGACGCGATGACCCAGCCGTTCGCACGCAGATCGCTCGCGGCATACGAGCTCGTCGCATCGAGCCCGCCGAGCCGTGCCGACTCGATCTGTGCGTCAAGTGGAGCTGCGTCGTAAGCGGACTCGAGCAAAGTTCCCTCGGCATCGAAGATCCAGAATCCGCTGCCGTAGATGTC
>CAYXQU010000251.1:0-3167 GCA_964467305.1 uncultured Eubacteriales bacterium | reverse complement strand
TCGCCAGCATGGCCATCGGGCTCGCGCTGATCGCCGTCTTCGGGAAGAAGCCGGCCATGCGGCTGGACTAGTCGACCGGTGACATCACGCCCTGCCTGAAATCGCGATTCGTGGCGAACCGCCAGCGCAAGCCACCATCCTCTGAGATCAACACCATTCTGTGGTGGTAGCGGTTCTCAGCCCGCGCAGCCTTCGGATAGTCCTTCGGGTGGAAGTAGCTGAGCGAAAGATAGAGAGCGCCTGCCCGGTCCACGGTCAGCTTCTGATGGTAGTTCGCGTAGCCGGGTCGAGTGCGACAGAACACGAGTCGTCTGACGCGACCCCACTCCCCTTCAGGCGACCGCCGCTGGGTGCACAGCGCCTCATAGCCGCCGCCTCTGAACGTCGTGTCGATCCCGCGGCGCCACTGCCGAAATGCGACGACGAGACTATCGTCCGGCAGACAAGCCAAAGACACATAGCTCAACTTGGTGCGCCCCGGAGCAGTACCGCCATCCGCGACATAGCCGCCCACGACAAGAGGTTGCGGCCTCGTCCACACATCCGCGCTCAGTGGACTTTGACTTCGTACGTAGTAAAACGTGGAGTTGTGTGCCCCCGTCAAGATGTGGAGATAGCCGTCGCCGTCACGCACGATGCCTGGCATGTTGTGATCATCGTTGCGGGGTCTCGTCTGAGCGACAAGGACTCGCGGACCGACTTTGCGGTCTGCCTCATCGAAGCTGCATGCATATATCGGCGTCCCGCTGTCGCTCTTGCGGGCAACCTCAGCCCACACGAGAAATGAAGTGCCTTGGGCCGAGGCGGCGAAAGAGCTTCCCCCGGCAGCATAGCACTGCCCGATGTATCGATCTGTCACAAGCGTGGGTGCAGGAAGCACCAAGCGTCCATCTCGGAAGCGCGGCCTGACCACGTACATCGCATTGCGTGATGCGCGTCGCCCTGGCCAGTCCGATACAGGGCGCCACACGGCGACCAACGGCGGGACGTCGCGCACGTTCCACCCTGCGTACTGTTCCAGAGCTGCGGTGCCGGAGTCTCGTGCATCGTAGATTGGCCGCTTCCCGCCAAAGGGCAGCCTGAGAGCACGCCAAGTGCGACAGTCGTCAACGGAATAAAGCAGTGCGTTGTGAAGCGCTCCGTTGCGAAGACGAACCTCCAGCAACGTGTAGGCGCGCCCCTTGGTATCGAACTCGATGCGCTCGCTGACATAGCCGCCCGCGTTCACAGTAGCAACAAACGCGGGAAAGGCGCGTCGAACTGCCGTCAGGAGTGTGGAATATCGCCATCTTCCGCCCCTGAGCCTAACGGCGTGACGTGTCTCATGCTGAGACGTGGTTCGGCTGCGAAAGACCGGACGGTTCTGCATGTCGAAAGAGGGGATGCTCAAGGGGTATGCGGGGCGGTATCCGAACTGCCGCAGAAGGCTCACGTTCTGCTTGATGCCGATCGCTCTGCATTCCGCCACGATCGGCCAAGCGCAAGCAGCCACGACGCAGACAGACAGCCCTACGGCTAAGGCGCACCACAGCCGACGCTTTCGAACGTGAAGCACCGTCGCCCTACTCGCCCATTGCCGACATGCCTTCGGCGAAATCATCGTTGGTGGCGAAGCCCCAGGTGGCGCCGCCGTCCTTTGAGACCAACAGCATGCGGTGGCCGAAGCGGTTTGCCATGCGGTCGCTCTTGTCGTAGTCCCTGGGATTGAAGTAGCTGAGCGAGAGGTAGAGGCAGCCCCGGCGGTCAACGGCGAGCTTCTGATGGTAGTTCGCGTAGCCGGCGCGGTCGCTGCAGCAGACAAGGCGCTGCGCCTCACTCCACTGGCCGTCTGGTGACCGACGCTGCCAGCACAGCGCGTCATACCGCTCGCCGTCGAACTCCGCATCGACACCGCGACGCATCTGCCTGAACACGATGAGAAGGCTGTTGTCGGGAAGACAGGCCAGAGACAGGTACGTCTGCCGGACCGAACCGGGCAGCTTCCCGTCATCGCCGACGTAGCCACCCACCAGGGTCGGCTCAGCGAGCGACCACGCTGCGGCGTCGAGCGGCTCCAGACTGCGTGCGTACAAGAACGCGGCATTGTGCGCGCCGGTCAACACGTGGAGGTAGCCCGCCCCGTCACGCACGATGCCAGGGTCGTCGTGATCGTCGTTTCTCGGCCGCGCCACAGCGACTCGCACTCGGCGACCAAGCGATTGGGTGGCATGGTCGAACTCCCGGACGTAGATGGGAGTACCTTGGACCCCACTGCGAGCCACCTCCGCCCAGACGAAATAGGAGGTCGTCGTTGTCGAGGCCGCGAAGGAGGATCCTCCTGCCCCATATGTCTGCCCGATGAAGCGATCGCTGACGCGCGTGGGTGCGCGCAACCTGAGACGCTTACCCGCGAAGACGGGTTTGATGACGTACAGACGATTGCGGGACGCGCGCCTCCCGGGCCAATCGGAGATGGGTTTCCACAGGGCGATGAGGGGCGGCCTGGAGGTCCGGTTCCAGCCTGCGTACTGCTCCAACTCCGCCGTACCGTTGTCGCGCCCGTCGTAGAACGTCCTCTTGCCGCCGAACGGGAGTACGACGAGGCGCCACGTGCGGCATCCGTCCAGCGAATACAGCAGCACGTTGTAGAAGCGGCCTTCACGAACCTTGATCTCCAGCAGCGTGTACGCCCGACCGCGGGTGTCGAACTCGATCCGTTCGCTCACATAGCCACCGGCGTTAATGGTGTTCGTGAACGATGGAAAGGCACGCCGAACGGCCACGAGAAGCGACGCGGAGAGCCAGTAATGCTCGTCCACAAGCCAAAGAGCCGAGCGCGTGATGTGCTGAGACGACGTCCGGCTACGGATGAACGGGCAATTGGCGGCGTCAAACGAAGGAACGTTGAGCGGGTAGTCGGGTGCGTAGCCATACTGCTCGAGCAGCGTGACGCGCGTGTCAATACGAATCGGAAGCTCCTGCGCCGAGGCTGTGGCCGCCGCAGCACCAAGGACAACGAAGGTGAAGGCCACGATGAGCAGTACCCTGCGTATTGCACGAGACCGGATAGCGACCCCCCACCCATCGATGCGCCAGCCACGCAGTCTGTCAAGAGCCCGGGCGGCAAGTCAAGGCCGGCGGTGCGGCTGGCGTAGCCGACTTGGGCGATGACGCCCACTGACGGCGGA
>CAYXQU010000250.1:0-3169 GCA_964467305.1 uncultured Eubacteriales bacterium | reverse complement strand
GGCTCGACGTGTGCCCGCAGATCGACCTTGAAGGGCTGCGCGTGGCGGCCATGGCTGCCGGCTCACTGAACGGCGGTCTGCTCGGTGCGGTGCGAACCCCCCTCGAGCTGTGGCGACGTCGCTCGGAAGAACGCCCCTACCGCTTCGGCCATGGCTACCAGTTCAAGACGGTGCGCTGGCCCAGCTTCTGGTACGACGCGCTGCGCGTGGTCGATACCGTAGGCCGCTTCCCGGAGCTGTGGAGCGGCCCTGACGCACGCGAGCAAGACCGCGTCGCGATAGCCGAGCTGGCGGCGTGCCTGATCGCGTACAACATGGACAGCGACGGTCGCGTGACGCCACGTCGCGTCCACCGCGGCTACGAGGGATTCTCTTTCGGCAACAAAGATGCCGCATCGCCGTTCGCGACTGCACAGGTACTCGCGGCGCTCGCACGCGTGTCGGATCTTGCAGACCTGATCGCGCAGGTGGACGTGAGCTCGCTCGCCAGCTCCAAAGGCGGCACCGATACACCCATGCCGCCCGCTGCCGCACCGGCGGATCAGGCGGTCTGCCTCGCGCCAGCGATACCGGTCTTCGACTCCGACCGGGTGCTCGCACGCATCCTCACTCGGCAGCACCTGTCGAGTCGATGGGAGCCGCACAGCGCCGAGTCGATCGTGTCGGACGTGGTGGGGCTCACCGCGACCCACCCCACGATGCCCATGCAGTCGCTTGCTGCGCGGATGGTGGGCTTCGACGAATCTGCGCTTCGCACCGCCCTAGACGAGCGGCATTCGCTCGCTCGGTGGCGCTGCATGCGCGGTCTTCTCATGGTGCTGCGCCGCGACTTCGTGCCGGTGGTTCACGCCGCGACTTCTCGGCAGGTCACCAAGCGGGCACGGGACTTCGCGCGCTCCAAGGGGATCACGCCCCAGGCATACGAGCGCTGGGTCTCCCGGGTGCTCGATGCATGCGCCCACGAGCCGCTCTCAAGCCGCGGGCTTCGCGCTGCCCTGCGGCCCGATATCGACATGGGAGCGCTGCTCACCCTGCTGTCTGCCGAAGGGCTGGTAGCGCGCGTGCGCGCTGAACCGGGCTCGGGTGGCCGAAGGATGCTGTTCGCCCCCACCACCAGCGTCTTCCCGGGACTCGACCTCACCCGCTTCACCGAGGACGACGCCCGCGCGCAGCTGCTCCGCGCCTACGTGCGCGGATACGGGCCGGTCACGCGGCGCGATGCGGCATGGTGGACCGGTATGGACCTCAAGAGAGTCGAGCGCTCCATGGCCGCGCTCGAAGATGAGCTGCTCGAGGTATCGCTCAAGGGTCACGAAGGGACGTGGCTCATGCACGCCGCCGATGCCGACGAACTCGAGCGTGCAGCGTTCCTGGAGCAGCCAAGCGTGGTCGCCCTGCCTCCCAACGACCCGCTTATGCTGGGATATGCGAACCGCTCGCGTTTCCTCGAAGACGTGAGCCGCCCGTACGTGTTCGATGCAGCGAACAACGCGGCCCCGGTGGTGCTGGTCGACGGACGGGTCGTCGCGGTCTGGAGCGTGCTGGGCGAGCGCAACGGCGACGGTACGCACCGCGCCACCCGCGTGGCGCTGTTCTCGGTCGCGCCTATGAGTGCGGAGGCGGCCGCCCTTGTGCCGTCAGCCATCGCGCGCGCCCTGAACATGGTCGAGCCGGTCGAACTCCAGCCGCTTGTCGGGATGCAGACTCTGCTTGACCGGCCGGTGGGTGCTTTCATGCATCCCGCTTCACACGTATCCTGATACGAAGAGGCGGGCCCCTGACCAGGGTGGGTGGTCAGGGGCCCGCCTGTGCGCCAGGTGTCTCGGACAAGACACCAGTGGAGCTGGGATTACTTGCCTGCGCTGGATCCGAACATCGAGCCTACCTTGTCCAGGCCCAAGTCACGCTCGTGACGCTCGTGAGCGGTACCGTGGATCCGCATCCAGATGGCGTCCACGTTCTCCGGCAGCTTCCCGTCGAGCTTGCTCACGATGATGATCGTGCCAAGAGCGAGCGGGAACGTGAATAGCACGGGGAACGTAAGCGACGCGAGGAACCCTATGATTCCTTGGTCAGCCGCGAAGGCTGGCATCTTCAACTGCTGGAAGATGTTCATGAAGATGATGCCGATGGATGACACCAATCCCACGACCATGCCGGAGATCGCACCCAGCTCGGTTGTCTTCTTCCACCAGATGCCGGTGAGCAGCATGGGAACGAAGGCCGAGGCGCCAACAGCGAACGCCCACGTCACCATCATCGCGATCAGCGCGGGGTAGGCGTTCTGAAGGCCGAAGAACGGGATGGCCCAACCCAAGACCCAACCCAGGATCGCGAAGAAGATGACCGAGACCTTGCCCACCAAAACGCGCTGCTTCTCGCTGGCGTTGGGGTTGATGTACTTCTCGTAGACGTCGTGGCCCACGGCGGAGGCTGCGGCGATCAGCAGACCACCAACGGTGGAGAACATCGCGGCGAACGCGCCGGCCGCGACGATACCCATGAGCCACTGACCGCCCAGGATCTGGGCGAGCGTGGGCATGACTGCGTCGGACTTGACCAGGAAGCCATCAACGTACGCGGCATTGGCGGGCGCGGTCCCTGCCTGGAAGGCCTCCAGGATGCGGGTGCGACCGGCCAGACCGGCGATCGGCGACAGGATGTAGAAAGTGCCGATGAAGATGAGAACCCAGAAAGTCGAGCGGCGTGCAGCCGAACCGGACGGGTTGGTGTAGTAGCGGTTCAAGATGTGCGGTAGACCCGCGGTACCCAGAACCAGTGCAAGCACCATCGAGAACTGGTCGAACGCATTGTAGCGATGACCGGGTTCGGCGAAGAGCATGTCGCGCGTCTCGTGCAGCTTGTTCTTCTGCGGCAGCAGGATGTCGACTTTCGCGGTCTCATCGCCGGCGGCCACGACCTCCTCGACCTTGGCGAACGCTTCAGGACTCATTGTCGCCTTGGCGGCCTCGATAGGTGCCTTGCCGCTCTTCGGATCGACTGCCGTGAGCTCAGCCACCGTGACGGTCTTGGTGCCAACCAGCTTGCCCTCACTGACCACCGCCAGCTCCTTGGCGTAGTCGAAGCCGTTTCCGAAAGCGAAGACCACGACCATGAACATGGCGAACCACAGCCACCAGAACTGGAAGATCTGGTTGAGCGTGGTGCC
>CAYXQU010000249.1:0-3170 GCA_964467305.1 uncultured Eubacteriales bacterium | reverse complement strand
TCTCGTAGGTGTGCCCCGTCCCCGGGTACAGATACGCCCCCGACTCGTGCACCGAGACGGTCAGGACGTCGGCCCGGTCGAAAAACGCCTCCTGGACCCCGTCACCGTGGTGCACGTCGATGTCGACATAGGCGACTCTGAGCCCCGGGTTCGCGCGGACGGCGCGCTCGATCGCGATGGCGCAGTCGTTGTAGATACAGAAGCCGGCGGAGCGATCACGATGCGCATGGTGCAGACCACCTGCGACCGAGAAGGCCCGCGCGGCTTCACCGGAGAGCACGGCATCGATCGCGGTGATCGTCGACCCCACGGCGAGCAGGGCAGCCTCGTGCATGCCGGTAAACGCCGGGGTGTCGCCGTCGCCGATGCCGAAACGCGGGTCGGCGGCGTGGAGCGGATCGTCGCTGGCAGCGCGCACCGCTGCGATCAGGGCGGGTGAATGCACGAGTGCGACCTCATCGGCATCTGCCATCCGAGGCTCGACGAGAACCGCCGTGCCGAGAAGCCCCCACTGCCGGGCGAGCTGCGCGGTCAGCTCCCAGCGCACGGGCGTGAAGGGATGGGTCGCCGAGAACCGGTACGCGGACAAGGCTTCCGAGTAGACGAACAGCGTGGACCCAGCGGCACCCATCGTGACTCCTCCAAACCCACACGACCGTCAACGCATGGTTCGAAGGTATGTACCCCGCCGTAGGGAATATAGGGGCTATTCGGCCGTTGTACGTGGAGGAGGATCCTATGAGAGAGCTACTCCGAGTCAACATGCAAGACCTGTCGGTCGGCATCGAACCCCTGCCTGAACGCATCGCCAAGTGGGGCGGACGAGCACTGACCGACGCGATCATCTACCACGAAGTCCCGGCGGATGCCGACCCGCTGGGTCCCGCCAACAAGCTTGTCTTTGCACCCGGCACGCTGGGTGGAACCACGGCCCCCAACGGCGGACGCCTATCCGTTGGCGCCAAGAGCCCCCTGACCGGCGGAATCAAGGAATCAAACTCCGGTGGCCAGGCAGCGCACGCGCTGGCGCACATCGGACTCGCTGCCCTGGTGGTCGAGGGTGTTCCTGCCGACCCCAACGCGCGCTATCTGCTCGTGATCGAGGCCGACCGCTCGGCGTGGCTGGAGCGTGTCGATGAATGGTCCGGCCTGGGCAACTACGACGTGGCCGACAAGATCAAGGCCGTTCGTCCCGCCGATGACAAGTACGCCACCATCTCGATCGGACCTGCCGGCGAAGGCATGGCCAAGGCGGCAGGCATCGCGATCTCCGACCCCAAAGGCTATCCGAACCGCTTCGCCGGGCGCGGTGGCTTGGGCGCGGTCATGGGCAGCAAGGGCCTCAAGGCGATCGTAGTCTCCGACAAGGGCGCCCGCGCACTCCAGCCTGCTGACAAGGAGGCTTTCGTCGCCGCGACCCGCAAGTTCAGCGCCGCGCTCAAGGAGCATGGGGTCTCGGGTACCGGTCTTCCTATGTACGGGACCAACGTCTTGACCAACATCCTGAACGAGGCAGGCGGTCTGCCCACCCGCAACTTCTCTTCCGGAACGTTCGAGGGTGCCGACGCCATTGGCGGCGAGACCCAGCGCGCCACGATCGTCGAGCGCAGCGGAGGCGAAGGCGTCAACGACCATCACGGCTGCCATTCCGGATGCGTCATCCAGTGCTCGCGCTACTGGGTCGACAAAGACGGTCACTACAAGACCAAGGGCCCCGAGTACGAAACCGCCTGGTCGATGGGCGCCGACTGTGGGATCGACAACCTCGACGACATCGCCGAGCTGGACAGGGCGTGCGGCGACTTGGGTCTGGACACCATCGAGATGGGCGCGACCCTCGCCGTGTACATGGAGTCGGGCGGCATCGAGTTCGGTGATGGCGCAGGCGCGCTCGCTGCGCTCAGAGACGGGCTTGAGGGCAAGGTGCTGTGGGACGGCGCCGAGGCCACCGGCCTGAAGTTCGGCGTCAAGCACATCCCGGTCGTCAAGCATCAGGCGCTTCCCGCCTACGACCCGCGTCCCGTCCAGGGAATCGGCGTCACCTATGCGACGTCCACGATGGGCGCGGACCACACCGCCGGCTACACCATCACCTCGAACATCCTTGCCGTGGGTGGCACCGTCGACCCCCTGAAGCCAACCGGCCAAGCTGAGCTGTCCAAGAACCTGCAGATCGCGACGGCGATGCTCGACAGCCTTGGGTTCTGCATCTTCGTGGCGTTCCCGGTGCTCGACATCCCCGACGCGTTCGTCGCCATCCACGAGATGACCGAAGCGTTCACCGGTGACAAGTGGGATGCCGACGAGCTCATGCGCCTTGGCAGGGAGACCCTGACCATGGAACGGTTGTTCAACGAGGGCGCGGGCTTCACCGCAGCCGATGACCGCCTGCCTGAGTTCTTCTACAAGGAGGCCCTGCCGCCACACAACGTGGTGTTCACCGTCAGCGATGAAGATCTCGACTCGGTGTTCGACTTCGTCGAGCAGACCGCAGTCGAGATGGGCCTGCGGTAGGCTCAGAGCCGATCGACGCCCGTGCCGCCGGGTCTTCTCGGCGGTGCGGGCGTCGCTTAGGATCGACATATGCAGATAGAACTCGCGCTGTTCGCCAGCCTCTCGCAGTACCAGCCCGACGGACAGGGTGGTCGCCACGCGCGCCCGGTCGAGGCCCCGGAAGGCTCCACCGTACTCGACATGATCGAGTCGCTGGGGCTGCCAGATGAGCCGCGGGTCGTCTTCGTCAACGGACGGCATGCTTCCGATGACCACGTGTTGTCCGAAGGCGAGCGGCTCGCCATCTTCCCGCCCGTCGCCGGAGGCTGAGCTTCGCCATGGCCGCCGAGAACCACCCCGCGCGTGACCACTCCCCCGTTGCGATCGACGACGACCATGCGGTGCGCGAGCGACTGCGCGCGTGCCACGTCGCGATCATCGGCTGCGGAGGGCTGGGCAGCAACGCCGCTGCGATGCTCGTCCGCTCCGGGATCGGTGCACTCACCCTTGTCGACTTCGATGTCGTCGACGAGTCGAATCTCAACCGCCAGATGTTCTGGCGCGACCAGCTGGGGCAGCCCAAGACCGCTGCGCTCGCCGAGACACTCCTGCGCATCGCGCCTGCGGTGGCGGAAGCGGCGATGGAGCTTGCCGAGGAAGGTCCGATCGTCGTGGTT
>CAYXQU010000248.1:0-3171 GCA_964467305.1 uncultured Eubacteriales bacterium | reverse complement strand
CGGCGCGGACTACTCGGTCACCGTGACCGGTACCGTGGGCGTAGCAACCGACGGCACCGTCACTCTCTCGATGCCGGCCGGCGGCGCGGAAGACTCCGGTGCTCGCCTCAACCACGCGTCCACCTCGGTGGACAACTCGGTCACCTACGACAGCACCCAGCCCACCGTCACCGTCGAGGTCGATCCTGGCCAGGCTGACCCCACCAAAGTCGCTGCAATGGACTTCGACGTCGTCTTCAGTGAGGACGTCACCGGTCTTGAAGCCGGCGACTTCACCGTAGGCGGCACGGCCACCGGCTTTGCGGTGGACGAGGTCACCGGTTCCGGCGCGACCTACTCGGTCAGCGTGACCGGCACCGCAGGCGTGGCCACCGACGGCACCGTGACGCTGTCGCTCCCGGCCGCCGCTGTGGAGGATGCTGCCGGAAACACCAGCGAAGCATCGACTTCGTCTGACAACTCCGTGATCTACGACACCACTGCCGACGCGGTCACCGGCCTGTACGTGACGTCGTACACGCCGACCTCCGTGGGGATCGCATGGGATGCGGCCTCGGATGTCTCGGGTGTGGCGGCGTACCTGGTGTCGCGCACCGGTTCATCTGATGTCGCGACCATCACCGGCACCGCGCTCATGTTCGATGGGCTCACCGAGGACACCTCGTACACGTTCTCTGTGAAGACCGTGGATGCGCTCGACAACGTTTCAGCGCCGGCCGCGATCACCAAGACGACCCCGGCTGTCACCCTGTCATCAGACGTGACCACCGATTCGCCGGTCGCGCAGTTGATGACCGATGAAGGCGAAGTGGTCGTGACCTTCGACGAGGTCACCACCGCCGGCACCTTCTACCTGACCAAGGAGCCCAGCCCGCCGGCAGACTACAAGGCCGGCTCGACGTGGATCCGCTTGGGCGACATGAGCTACGAAGCCCACTTCACCGGCAGCTTCACCGGCCAGGTCACCGTCAAGATGCCGTACTCGCCGCTGCTGCCCGATACCCGGGCGCGCAACATCAAGGTCAGGCACCGTGTGGGAACTGCTTGGGAGACGATCACGCCGGCTGTGAGCATCTTGAGCCGCACCGTCACCTTCAAGCTCGACTCCCTGTCGCCGCTCGTGCTGGTCGAGCCGGCCTCTGCATCGCGTGACGTGAACCTCGCCGTCCGATTTGGCGGTCAGTCGTCCTCAGTGAAGACTCTGTACCCGGCTCACGGCAAGACGCTCACGCTGCTTGGCACCGTCACGGACTCCGGCGGCGTGGGTGTCGCGAACAAGACCGTGAAGGTGCAGCGGCTTTCGGGTGGCGCATGGGTCGACGTGGCTCAGGCTTCCGCGATCGCCAAGGGCGTGTACGCGTACCAATACACGGCAGGCTCGAAGATGATCTACCGGTTCTACGTGGTGGCGGACGCCTACACGAAGGGCCGCACCAGCGCCAGCTACACCGTCTATCCCAAGGTGAAGGTCGCGCTGACCTCGGCGCCGACTTCGGTCAAGGTGAACAAGAGCTTCACTCTCAAGGGCACACTGGTTCCCAAGCATGCTGCGGGGAGCAAGCTCACGCTGCAGTTCCTGAAGTACGTCAACGGCAAATACAAGCTGCAGTACTCCAAGACCGTCTCGGTGAAGGACTCCGGCGCGTCGTCCGCGTTCTCCAACAGCTTCAAGATCAGCAAGTCGGGGACGTGGCGTGTGCGGATCCTCTCCAAGGCCGATTCCGAGCACGCAACGACCTACTCGGCTTCCAAGAAGATCAAGGTCAAGAAGTAGCGCCAACACGTTCGTTGGTTGCCGCAATGAGAACAGGGCCCGTCCTCCCAAGGGGGGCGGGCCCTTTCGTACCTCGGTTGTGGGCGCAATACACACCCAACCCGTGGGGAGGTTGCCCGTGGGATTTCGCTGGCGATAGGGAAGGATGTAGCAGGTGCCAAAATCAGGCACATGCGTACGAACACAAGCAAGGCCGACGCGGTTCGAACGTCTTTGGGACCAGGGGGTAGACATGCACAGTTCAGCACCTGCACGTGCCGGCGGATCGGGTCTGAGAGGGAGGCGACGCGCTGGCAGGGGCGTGCGGGTGCTGGCACTTTCGGTGCTCGCGGCGCTTCTCGTGATGACGGCGATGCCGTGGACGGCGGCCGGCGCGACGGCTGGGCCCGAGTACGGCACAGGGTCCGACGGCGGCGGGACCTACGCGTGGACCAACGCCTCGGAAGTCGATGACAACGACAACTCCAACGCCACTCGGTCGCTCAATCAGAATCAGACGAGCAACACCCTGTGGGCGAAGAACATGGGTTTCGCGATTCCTGCCGATGCCACCGTCACCGGAATCCTTGTCGCAGTGGGCCGCTACTCAAGTGGCTCGTCGACGCCGAGAATCCGTGACAACGTGGTGCAGCTCACCAAGGACGGTTCGGCCCTCGTGGGGGACAACAAGGCGGCTACGACATCGGACTGGCCCACGAGCGAGGCCACAGCCAACTACGGTGGCACCTCGGACCTCTGGGGAACCACGTGGACACCGGCTGAGATCAACGCCAGCACCTTCGGCGTGGGACTGCGCGGGCGCAACACGAACTCGAGTTCCCGTACGGCCAACGTCGACTACATGCGGATCACCGTCACCTACACTTTGCCCGGCGGGCCGAACACGGCTCAGACGGCCGTCAACGAGAATCCCGGCGGGGGAGCTGCGGCGTGGAGCAATCCCGGGAACGTGAGTGCCGATGATGGCACCGCAGCCACTGCCGACGTGGGGGCGAATGCCACCTCGCAGTACCTCAACGCGACCGGCTTCAGCTTCAACATCCCCACAGAGGCGACGATCAACGGGGTGACGGTCAGGATCGACCGTCAGAGCAGCGGAAGCAACGCCCCCTTCATCCAAGATCACACCGTTCAGCTGATCAAGGGTGGTACCCGTGCCGGCGACAACAAAGCTGTGACCGGCACCAACTGGCTGAATGGCTCTTATGCGGTGGCAACCTACGGCAGCACTTCTGACACGTGGGGCACTGCGCTCACACCCGCCGACCTCAACGCCTCGGACTTCGGCGTGTCACTACGGGTCAGCAACGCGAACGGATCGTTCGCCCGCACCGCCTCGGTGGACTTCATCGAGGTCACCGTCGACTACGACCTCGACCCGCGTGTCGCCGTCGAGC
>CAYXQU010000247.1:0-3173 GCA_964467305.1 uncultured Eubacteriales bacterium | reverse complement strand
CCACTTGGGTGGTCTCGCCACTCAGAACACCGGCAGATGCGAGGGCAGCTGCGGTGACCTTGTGTCCGCCATCGGCATGGCAGTCCTGACACGAGCCGCGCGTGGCATGGTCGACGTGATCGAAGCCCGGCGAGTTCGCACTCTCGGCTGTATGGCAGCTCAGGCATCGCTCATCGGGGACCTTGGACGGCTGCTCGAGAGGGAAGGCCGGCTGCTTCGTGAAGTGCACCCACACCTCTTTGAGCGCGACTGCTTTGTGGGCCAACCGCGGCACAGTGCCGGGGTCGACATGGCACTCGATGCAGCTCACCGAGGCGTGCGGCCCTTGCGCCCACGCATCGTGGTAGGGCCCCATCTCATGGCATGCGGCCGTGCAGAAGGCCGGCTGATCGGTCGCACGTGCGACGCCGAGCGACGCCGCGAGGACCGCCGATACGCCCAGTATCAACGCGATTATTGAACGCCACGACATGCGCCACTCCGTTCGCTGGGTTACCCCGTCGATCTCAGTTTCGGCACGATGCCTAAGAGCACGGTGAGTCACGCATGAGAATGTTCTTAGGGGGCGTGGCAGCTTGCGAAGCATCGCCCCATCGGCGCGGTGTCCGGGTTCGGTCACACGATTGACACCGCCGCAGCTCAAACGCACAATTGCCCGACGGAGGCGGATGGGTCCTGGTGGGCCCCGCGGTCTTCAAAACCGTCGTGGGGCGTGAAGAGCGTCCTGGGTGTGTTCGATTCGCACACGCTTCCGCCAGTTGATCACCACAGGCATCCGGTCCGCGAGGGTCGGACACGCTCAGATGACGTCAGGGAGTGCACATGCTCAGCCGCCGGATCCTTCTTGCCGCTCTGGCCGTTCTCGCCGCGATGGCGCTCGCCGGTTGTGACACCCTGCAGTCGGTGGTCACTCCCGAGCCTGAGGTCATCACCGAGGAGGCCACCGTCGCGGTCGCCGGCGCGGCCGTCTCCGGCGAGCTCTCGGCAGATACGCCCCAAGGGCTCCCCCTCTGGCCGGGCGCCGAGGTCATCGAGTCGACAAGCTCTGAGGACACCTACAGCCTGACGCTGTCGACCGGCGATCCCTACGACGACGTGCTGCCGGGACTGGCCGCCGGCTTCGAACGTGCCGGGTGGGAGGTCACGAGCGAGGAGAGCGACGAGGGCGGCCGGATCGCCGTGCTGTCGCTGACCACCCAGGGCCAAGAGGGCTTCATCACCATCACAGAGCTCGAGAGCAAAGCGGTTCAGCTCGACTACGTGCTCGTCACTACCGAGTAACGCTCTTCATCGCTTCCAGCGCGCCCAGCGCCCGCAGGCGCGCCGCTGCGTGCTCGATCATGGGCGGCGGGTACTCGCCGCCGCGCGAACCGGTCTTCTGGGCGTCGCTTGCGGGGGCCTTCCACGGCTCGTGGATCCAGCGCGCGTCGATGCCGGCGAGTTCGGGGACCCAACGGCGGATGTAGGTGCCATCGGGATCGAACTTCCTAGCCTGCAGTGTGGGGTTGAAGATACGGAAGTAGGGCGCGGCATCGGCTCCGCATCCGGCGACCCACTGCCAGTTGAAGACGTTGAGCGCAAGGTCGTAGTCGGCCAGACGATTGGCGAAGAACCGCTCGCCGGTCTGCCACGGGATCAGCAGGTCCTTAGCCAGAAACGACGCGCACACCATGCGAACCCGGTTGTGCATCCACCCGGTCGCGAGCAGCTGTCGCATCCCCGCGTCGACCAGCGGGTATCCCGTGCGGCCCTTCGCCCACTTGGCGAAGTCGCGCTTCGAGTAGCGCCAGGGAAAAGAGAGGAAGCGCTCATCGAGCGGCGCCTCCACGGTATGCGGGTACCGGTGCATGATGTGGTGGCTGAAGTCGCGCCATGCGAGCTGTCGCAAGAAAGGTGCTGCGATGTCGTCGCCGGCTGACTCGGCGGCGTAGGCGACCTCGCGTGGGGAGAGCTCACCCCACGCCAGCCGTACCGAGAGCGCGCTGGTCCCATCGACGCCGGGCGTGTCGTGGGTCGCGGTGTAGCCCGGCAGCAGACGCGCCACGAAGTCCTCAAGCCTGATGCGGGCCGCAAGCTCGCCAACGTCCCACCACCGCTCGATGTCGGGTCCTCCGCGCGGCGTGGACAGCGGGCCGGCGGTGGCGGGCGGCAAGGGGAGCGCCGGCACCCGGCTGGGTGCGGGCAGCGGCGTGGCATGCGGCCGTATACGCTCCCATGCCCTCCAGTACGGGGTGAACACGCGATACGGTGTGCCTTGCGCGGTCGACAGCGCGTCGGGGTTCACCAGTAGCGACCCGCCGCTGACTTTGAGGTCCACTCCCATCGCGGACAGAGCGCCGCGCACCTCTCGCTCCTCAGCACAGCCTGCGGCGCTCACGTCCCGCTGGCAGTGCACGCGCGAAGCCCCGCACTCGCGGGCAAGCCCGGCGAGCACATCCGGGGCGCTCCCGGTGCGGATGACCAGCGCGTTTCCGTGCTCACGCAGCGCTCTGTCAAGCGCCGCCAGCGAACGCGGCAGCCACGCGCGTGCGGCGATCCGCTCTTCCCCACGCGTGGGCGTATCGGTGATCACGAACACGGGCACAACGGCGTCCGAGCCCTCGATCGCAGCGCTCAGCGCTTCGTTGTCGGAGAGTCGTAAGTCGCGGCGGAACCAGTGGATCGCAGTGGTCACGCGGCTCCTCGGTGAGGTTCATGGATGGTCGTCGTCACAGCGTTTGTTCCCGAGTGAGGCCTCAACATGCGCCCGCGCCTCGGGTATGAACCAACTCAGGCGCGAAACGTATCGCCAACAAGGGAGAACCACGTGGCCCGCATCATCACTCAGAAGGTGTCGATAGGCGTCAGCGCGTGCATCGACAGATGCCCCGTGCGCTACAACGCCAAAGCGTTCGATGCGCTGTCGTTCATGGGGCGCGAGAAGGCCGACTTCGTGTGGACGCCGGTGTGCCCCGAGTGCCTCGCGGGGCTGGGCGTGCCGCGTATGCCCATCCACCTGACCGGCACGGGCGCGCAGGTGCTCGCCGGCGAGGCGGGCGTCTTCGACCGCCGTGGCACCGACGTGACTGCGAAGGTCGTGGCCGGTTGCACCGCCGCGATCGATTCGCTCGAGCGCGCGGGCGTCGAAGCGTTCATCGCCAAGGAGTCCTCGCCCACGTGCGGGCTGTACAAGG
>CAYXQU010000246.1:0-3177 GCA_964467305.1 uncultured Eubacteriales bacterium | reverse complement strand
GTACCGGATCTCGCAAGAAGAGTGGGCAACGCACGCAGCGGTGACGGCAGGGGAATGATGGGAGTGACCGTTAGCGGTGTGCCGCGCGGTCTTGGGGCAGGCGGCATGAAGGGCGGGTGCTTGTGGGCAGGCTGGGCGAGGCGCTGCACGGCGGACCGGTGGATGCGCAGGAGATCGAGCGCGTCAGGTCGGTCGTCATGTTCGAGCAGCCGCAACTGCAGGCGCGGCTCATCCGCTTCTGGACGCTGTTGGTGCTCGCTTCCGCGATAGCAACCTTCGGGCTGTACGCCGATTCGGTCGCGGCGGTGATCGGCGCGATGATCGTGGCACCGCTGATGCTGCCTATCATGGGGCTGGCCTTTGGCATCAGCATTGGCGAGCCCAAGGCGATCGTGTCGTCTCTGCTGGTGGGAGTGGGTGGAGCCGTGACCGCGGTCGCGGTGGGGTTCGCGATCTCGTTGCTGTGGCCGTCCTCGTTCGACCCGGGCGCCAACGCACAGATCATGGCTCGGACGGCGCCAAGGCTGGTCGACCTGTTGGCGGCGTTGGCCACGGGTCTCGCGGGCGCGTTCGCGGTGGGGCGCAAAGACGTCTCGGACACGCTGCCAGGAGTGGCGATCGCCATCTCGCTCGTGCCGCCGCTGGCTAACGCAGGCATCCTCTTCGGCGCCGGCGAGGCGGCTCTTGCAAGGGGCAGCTTGCTGCTGTTCACCACCAACTACCTCGCGATCTTGCTGACCGGCGCGTTCGTGTTCGGACTGATGGGCTACCCGCGGGCGGCCCTGGGTTCAACCGCACCGCGGCTGAAGCACACCGCAATCGTGGTGGTGACGCTGATGGTCGTCGTCGTGGCGGTGCCCCTCAGCTTCTCGAGCCTGCGGGTGTTCACTCGGCACGCTGCAGAGACTCGGGTGGCCGAGGCGACCACTGAGTGGCTGGAAGGCAGCAGCTACCGGTTCGTCTCGGCGACCGCCGATGACGAGCGCGTCAACGTCGTGATTATGGGAACCGGCGTCATTCCGCCCAAAGAGACGCTCGTAGCCGAACTCAAGGGCGAGCTCTTCGGGCACGGTGTCTACATCGAGGCGATGCCGTCGACGCGCATCAGCTTCGAGACCGAGTAGGGCGGGACCGTCGTCGGTTCAACCGGGATTCTTGAGCGTGTCTCGGGAGACCGATGAGTTGGTCGCGTAGCTCGGGCACGTAGCACCAGAGGATGTCGCGAATCACCTCCCAGTCGACGCCCTCGTAGTGGTGGACGACGACATCTCGGGTCCGGGCCACGGAGCTCCACCGCACCTCCGGGTGGTTCTCGCGGATGTCATTGGGCATGCGTTTGGCGGCTTCGCCCAGCACCGTGAGGTTCCACAGAATCATCTCTGCACGCTCGCGCTGCGGTGCGCCGCTCTGGGGCACGTGAACCCGTAATGCGTCGAGCCGAGCGAGTGCGTCGATCATGTCATCGAGCAACAACCCCTGATTGCGCTGTCCAGACATAGATCACCTCACGCATCACCCGATCTCGGATCTCGCCGCGAACAAGGTGTTCGCGAACCAGGTCGACACGACGGCCCAGTAGCTCCTCCAAGAAGAGCACCGCATCGACAAAACGGATGCCGCCGGGGTCGTCGGTTTCCACGAGCAGGTCGACGTCGCTTCGCTCGGTCTGCGTTCCATTCGCGAACGATCCGAAGACGCCGATTCGATGGAAGTGGTAGCGGTCGCGCAGTTCGGTGCCGTGGGCCCGGAGACGAGCGGCGACCTCGCCGGCATCGCGCACGCCGTGGCCCAGCTCCGTTTCCCGAGGCAGCCGAGTGGCGTACTCGACCGCGGATTCCGCCGCTACGAACTCGTTGCGAGAAGTAAGCGCCAAGACGACCGAGGCCACGCTGGTCAGGCTGGCGCTTCGGTAACTCGTCGACTCCCAGCGTGCAACCTGCTGTTGGGTGGTGCCAACCTCAACCGCGAGTTCTCGCTGAGACACTCCCAGCGTTCTGCGAAGCGCGGCCAGCCGCCGTCCGATATCGAGTGGGTTCTGCATGAGCAACATCATATAGCATGTGAATGACATCATAGAAGATGTGAGAAAGTGTCCCGCCCCCGCGACCTCAGCCCCGCTGCGCGCGCTCCACAGCCTGCCGAGCAACCCGCATCGCGCCCGCCCGGTCGTCGGGTTGCAGCTCTCCGGTCTCGACCGCCGAGTCGATCGCGGCGAGCGCCGTGCCCACCAGCGGCCCCTCCTCGATGCCCAGCTCCGCCATGAGCCAGCTGGCCGAGACAACCGACCGCGGCCGCGCGCCCGTCCCGCGCTCGCGCGATGCCGCGACCACGCTCTCGAGCTTCTCGCGCACCTCATCGGTCCGCTCGCGCCCGGCCGTCGCCCCGAAGTCGGCGACCGTGAGCGCCACCGCATCTTCCGCGCTGATGATGGGTGCGTCCGCGCGCGAGCCGCGCTCCCACAAGTCGAGCTTGCGCACCGCCCGGTCCACCGCTCGACGGTTGCCCGTGTGCAGGTCGCCCAGGCGCATGTGCTCGCCTACCAGGTGCACGATCGCGGCGGTCTGCGCGTTGGACATGCGCAGCCGGCGGCAGATCTCCTCGGCGAGCTGGGCGCCCACCTTGGGGTGGCCGAAGAAGCGGATGCGCCCGCCGGGTTCCACGGTGCGCGTGGGCACCTTGCCCACGTCGTGCAGCAGAGCGGCCCAGCGCAGCGCGTGAGTCGCGGGGGACAGCGTCACCGTCTGCACGGTGTGCGCGAACACGTCGAGGTCGTGGAAGGTGGGTTGCGTGACGCCGTCCATCGCAGCGACCTCGGGCAGCACCACCGCAAGTGCGCCGGTGTCGAGCGCGATCCGGAGGCCGCGGTCGGGGTACGGCGCCAGCAGCAGCTTGGTGAGTTCGTCTCGGATGCGCTCCACGGCGATCGCGGCGAGCCCCGGCGCGGCTTCGCGTGCGGCTGCAAGCGTCGCGGCCTGGGCCTCGAACCCCAGCTGTGCCGAGAAGCGCGCAAGCCGCAGCACGCGCAGGGGGTCATCGGCGAAGCGTGCGGCGGGCGTGGCGCGGGCGGGGTGTGGGCGCTCAAGGCGGGCATGGACAGAGTTCTGCGGGTATGTCAAATATCTACAGCAGTCTGCGCCTGGCGGATGCACAGGGCAATTTGGTTTACGACCCGGAAAA
>CAYXQU010000245.1:2008-3179 GCA_964467305.1 uncultured Eubacteriales bacterium | reverse complement strand
GCCCAGATGAGTGCTGCGCCCAGAAGGACAAGGGTCGCGATCTCCAGGGCCGAGAGCCCGCGCTTGCGTGAGACCTTGCGAGCTCCCCTGCCTACCGTACCTGCTGCGACTATGCTGCTCATGACGGGCTCCTGTGTTCGATGGTGTCCTCTGTCAGATGCACCGTAGCGGCTGGGTCTGACATCAATGACGTCGACATACCGAACGTCTGTTCGTCTTGATTGTAGCGAACACCTGTTCGCTGTCAAGCGATAGCATCGAACGCGTGTTTGCACGCACGGGACCGGAAAGCTACACTGGTCTCGCACAGATGTTCGATACGCTCAGGGGGCGGTCATGACCTACCGGCGCGAACTCACTCGACGTCAGGAACAGATTCTCGATTTCATCCGCGCTGAGATTCACCGCGTGGGCTACCCGCCAAGCGTGCGTGAGATCGGCGAAGCGATCGGGCTGTCCTCGTCGTCTACGGTGCATTCTCACCTTGCGGCCCTTGAAGCCAAGGGGTTCATCCGTCGCGACCCGAGCAAGCCTCGCGCGCTCGAGGTACTCGACTTCCGCGACACCGACGCGGCGATCGACTATGGCTCGGTATCGGCCGTACCGGTCGTGGGTAGCGTAGCCGCCGGGCAGCCCCTCTTGGCCGCCGAGAATATCGAGCAGACGCTCCCCTTGCCCACCGAGTTCGCCGGTGAAAGCACCTTCATCTTGCGTGTACGCGGAGAGTCCATGATCGAGGCCGGCATCTTTGATGGTGACTTCGTGGTGGTCAGGCAGCAGCCTACCGCCCAAAACGGTGAGATCGTGGTTGCCATGATCGATGACGATGCGACCGTCAAGACGTTCTACCGCGAGAGCGATCGAATCCGCTTGCAGCCGGAGAACGCAACGATGGAACCCATCTACGCGAGGGACGTCACCATCTTGGGCAGAGTCGTGGCGCTCTTCAGACGCCTCTAGCCCGTGCTCGGTGCGGGTTACTCCGCCTCGCGAGACCGGAAGTCGGCGAATCGCGACTCCAACGAGACGGGTACCCTGATCATGAGAGTCGTTCCGGATTCGGTGTGACGCTCCGAGAGAATCTGCGTCATCTCGTGCGCGACCCTCACAAGGTCTCCGCGCGTGAACGGGATGGTCACCGTCATCGTCACGCTATCGCGCGTGGCCGCCT
>CAYXQU010000245.1:0-1998 GCA_964467305.1 uncultured Eubacteriales bacterium | reverse complement strand
CCCTTCTGCGGTGTTCGTCTCGGCGATCCGAGCACTCAGCTCGTCGACGCCATCTCCACTCACCGCCGAGACGAACACCGCAGAAGGGTACCGCTCCCGCAACGCAGCGTCGTCAATTGCATCGAGCGTGTCCATCTTGTTGAACACGATCATCCCCGGCTTGGTGTGGGCACCGATCTCTTCCAAGACCTCCCGGACGGCCTGCATCTGCTGCTCGCGTTGGTGCGCACCGGCGTCGGTCACATGCAGCAGCAGGTCAGCCTCGGCGACCTCATCCAACGTTGACTTGAACGCCTCCACCAGCCCGTGAGGCAGCTTGTTGATGAAGCCCACGGTGTCGGTGATGGTGATCTGTCTGCCCTCGGGCAACTCCAGTCGACGCGTCGTCGAATCCAGCGTCGCGAAGAGCATGTCTTGCGCGAGCACGCCAGCGCCCGTCATGGCATTGAGCAGTGTGGACTTACCCGCGTTCGTGTAGCCCACCAGGGCGACTCGGAACACACCGCTGTCCGCACGGCGCTTACGCTGCAGCTCACGCTCACCGGCGACGTGCACCAGCTCGCGTTTCAGTTCGCTTATACGCCTGCGCGCCAGACGACGGTCGGTCTCCAACTGAGACTCCCCCGCACCGAATCGGGTTCCTCGGCCTCCACCCAGCCGTTCGCGCTCGAGGTGGCCCCACATACCCTTGAGCCGCGGCAGGGTGTACTCAAGTTGTGCCAGTTCGACTTGTAGCTTGCCCTCCCGGCTCACTGCGTGCAGCCCGAAAATCGCTAAGATGACGGCGGTGCGGTCCAGCAGCTTCGCATCGGGGATCAGGCCCTCGAGATTGGCTTGCTGGCTGGGCGTGAGCTCGTCGTCGAAGACCACCGTAGTCGCGCCAACGGACTTGGCGAGCTCGGCAACCTCCTCGGCCTTGCCCGGCCCTATGAACGTACGGGTATGCGGTCGTTCCATGCGCTGCGTGACGGTGGCGAGCACGTCGGCACCCATGGTGTGGACGAGTCGCTCGAGTTCGGCGATGGACTCCTCCACAGGCCAGTCGGAACGGCCCCTGTCAATGCCAACGAGCACCGCACGTTCGCGGCGCTCGTCGAGTTCCTCACCAGTTATGGGGTACGTGCGTCTGCTCACGAGTGAGAATATGCCCCTAGAGCTCGTTCTTGATGCGCTCGAGTGCTTCTACGAGACGATCATCGGGAGTCGCCAGTGAGATGCGGATGTAGCCCTCGCCATCGGGACCGTAGGCGTTGCCCGGAGCGACGATGACGCCCGCCTTGTCCAAGACCAGTCCCGCGTACTCCGCCGACGAGTAGCCCTCGGGGATCCGCGCCCACACGTAGATGGTGCCCTTGGGGACCCGGGCACTCAGACCGATCGAACCAAGCGCGTCCATCACGAGGTCACGGCGGCGCTGGTACAGCGCGCTCATCTCGGCGACGTCATCTTGCGGGCCAAGCATCGCCTCGATACCGGCCTCCTGGACCGCGGTGAAGGCCCCGGAGTCGATATTGCTCTTCACAGTGCCCAACGCCTTGATCGCATCGGCGTTACCCGCCGCGAACGCGATACGCCAGCCGGTCATGTTGTAAGCCTTCGAGCAGCTGAACAGCTCGATCGCGACATCCTTCGCGCCGGGGCGCTCAAGCAGCGCAGAGGGCTGGTAGCCGTCGAAGCCGATCTCCGAGTAGGCGTTGTCGTGGACGAGCAGGATGTCGTGAGCCTTGCAAAACGCGATCGCGCGATCGAAGTACTCGACCGGAGCGATGGCCGAGGACGGGTTGTTGGGGTAGCTCAGGAACATCATTTTGGTCTTGGCCAGAACATCTGCAGGCGTCGACTCGAAGTCAGCGAGCCAGTCGTTGTCATCGTTCATGGGCATCCAGTGGGTCTTTCCCCCCACGAGGATGCCACCGGTGTGGTACACGGGGTATCCCACGCCGGGAACGAGCGTGTACTCATCGACGTCGACGAAGGCCGGGAACAGATGTGCGATAC
>CAYXQU010000244.1:0-3191 GCA_964467305.1 uncultured Eubacteriales bacterium | reverse complement strand
CTCGGTGACCACGTAGTCCGCCAGCGCGAGCGCCATGCGGTCGGCGATGATCGAGTTGTTGCCCTGTGCGATGTTCGCGAACGGACCGGCGTGCACGAACACCGCGCCGCCGTCCAGGTTCTGCATGAGGTTGGGCTTGATCGCATCGCGCATGAGTACGGTCATGGCACCGGCGCACTTGAGGTCCTCGGCGGTGACGGGTTCTCCCGAGCGGTTCGTGCCTATCACGATGCGCCCCAGGCGTGCACGCATGTCATGAAGGTCGGTTGCCATGGCAAGGATCGCCATGACCTCGGAGGCCACCGCGATGTCGAATCCGGTCTCGCGCGGGACACCGTCAAGCTTGCCGCCCAGCCCCACGATCGTGTTGCGCAGCGCGCGATCGTTGAGGTCGACCACCCGGCGCCATGTGATCGAGTGCGGGTCGATGTCCAGGTCGTTGCCCTGGTAGATGTGGTTGTCGATGTAGGCGGCCAACAGGTTGTTGGCCATCGAGACGGCGTGGACGTCGCCGGTGAGATGCAGGTTGAAGTCCTCCATGGGGATGACCTGTGAGTAGCCTCCGCCTGCCGCGCCGCCCTTGATGCCGAACACAGGGCCCAGCGATGGCTGGCGGATGCAGGTGATGACGCTCTTGCCTATGTACTTGAGCGCCTGGCCCAACCCTACCGTGGTGACGGTCTTGCCTTCACCCAACGGGGTGGGGTTGATCGCCGTCACGTCGACATAGCGGCCTTGGGGCCTGTCGGCGAGCTTGTCGAGAACGCTCAGGGAGACTTTCGCTTTGTGGGCCCCGTAGAGCTCAAGGTCCTCCGCGGCGATCCCCACATCGGCCGCGACGTCCAGGATCGGCCGCAGTGGTGCCGACTGGGCGATCTGCAGATCTGAGAGCATCAGCTTCCTCCGTTCGTAGGCCCGGATTCCGGGCGCACTGAGCGGCTGGAGTCCACGTCACGACCCAAACGAGCATGTCGTGGGCTCAACCGTAACTGCCGTACCAACCTGATTGGAACCACCCTACGTGTGAGTGGTTCGTCTGTCTCGGCTTGCGGCCTGGCCGCACCGCTCGCCTTGCCGGAGCCTAACGAGGCAAAGTGCCCCTGCCGTTCGCGTGGCTGAAGCTGCCGCTCACGGCGCACGACGCGCCGCTTGCTTTGACGCTCACCGCAGCCGCCCCACACAACTCCCTCCAGCGCAGAAGGGCGACTCCGCTTGGAGCCGCCCTTCGAGTTGCCTTCGCACGCTTCGCGAACCGCACGAATCAGCTCGCACGACGCCCGCATCAAACGCTACTCGCCGGCGATGGGAGCGCTGCCGGACTTGAACGCTTCGGCGATGCCGCCAACTGCGCCCAGCACGTCGCTGATCTCGTAGGGCAAGAAGATCTTGGTGGCCTGTCCGTTGGCGATCTTCGGCAGCGCCTCGAGATAGCGCACGGCGAGCAGGTCGCCGGTGGGATTGCCTGCATGGATCGCCGAGAAGACCGTCTCGATGCCTTGCGCCTCACCTTGAGCAAGAGCGATCTTCTGGAACTTCTCGGCCTCGGCGACCTCTTTGATCGCGGTAGCCTTACCTTCCGCCTCCAAGATCGCGGACTGCTTCTGTCCTTCAGCGCGGTTGATAGCGGCCTGCTTGTCACCCTCGGCTTCGAGGATCTGCGCGCGGCGCGTACGCTCGGCCTTCATCTGGCGGTGCATCGCCTCGGTGACATCCACGGGTGGCTCGATGCGCTGCAGCTCGACGCGAACCACGCGCACGCCCCACTTGTCGGTGGCATCGTCGAGGATCTGGCGCAGCGCGGCGTTGATCTTCTCGCGGCTGGTGAGCGACTCGTCGAGCTGCATCTCGCCGATCACGTTACGCAGGTTGGTCTGGGCAAGCTTGGTGGCTGCCAGATAGAAGTTCGCGACGTTGTAGATCAGCTTCACCGGATCGGTCGCTTCGTAGTACACGACGGCGTCCACGGTGACCACGACGTTGTCTTTGGTGATGACTTCTTGCGGAGGTACGTCGACCACGTTCTCTCGCATGTCAGCCTTCGTCACACGGTCGAGGAACGGGATGATGATGTGCAAGCCGGGCTCGTAGGTCTTCTGGTACTTGCCCAGCCGCTCGACGACGCCCTTCTCATACGGCCTGATGATCCTGATTGCACTCGCCAGGTAGACGAACACGAACATGAAAAGGATCAGACCAACGACCACAACCCCTATCGCCCCGTACATCGGCGCCACGCTCCTCCCGTGTGTCGCGTTACTCTTCTGTCGCTCGCGCGCCGGGTGCCGTGACCGGCGCCACCACCAGGTGCACCCCCACCACCTGGATGACCCGAATGCGCTGTCCCGCGGCGATGGGGTTACCATCCCCCGAGTCGGCCACCCACTCCTCGCGGTCGACCCGTACCCGTCCCGCGCCCTGCCCGCCCTCGATGTCGTCGATGACCAGTCCGTCGCGTCCAATGAGCCGGTTGCCGGCCACCTTCTGCGGAGGCTCGTGCGTCATCTTTTCCGCGAACCGTCTCATAGGCAGCAGGAGCGCCGCCGAGACCACGAGGAACGTTGCCCACTGCCATGCCAGGCCCACGCCCAGAAACGCGAGCAGCGATGCCAGCGCCGCGCCTATGCCGAAGGGGAGCATGAAGAAGCCGGCGGTGAAGATCTCGGCGATCACAAGAGCGACCGCCGCAGCCAGCCACACCCAGAACCACAGATCCATCAGGCCCCCCTCGTCGTGGCAACCGCCTGCCAGTTCCTCACATCAGAGACTATGCCCGATTAGACCACGAACCGCCGCACTTCTCGGTAGAGAGTGTCCCTTTGGACCGGGATGTACCCCGCATCGCGGATCAGTCGCACGAGTTCGTCGCGCGCGAGCATGAACCGTGTTCCGGCTGCAGCGACCACGTTTTCCTCGATCATCGTCGAGCCCATGTCGTTGCTTCCAAACGCCAGCGCGACCTGCCCCACCTTCGATCCTTGCGTGACCCAGCTTGCCTGGACGTTGCGTACGCTATCGAGAAACAGCCGAGACACCGCCAATGTCCGCAGGTACTCCCAGCCACTCGCCGCCGCCATCGGTTCGCCCACCGAGGAACCCTCATCGCGAGCAAGCTCGGTGTTACCGGGCTGGAAGCTCCAGGGGATGAACGCGCGAAAGCCCACGTGACCGGCGGCGACCGCTTCATCTTGCAC
>CAYXQU010000243.1:1644-3197 GCA_964467305.1 uncultured Eubacteriales bacterium | reverse complement strand
AGCCGAGGGGCCATGGACATCGAAGGGCTGGGAGAAGAGATCGTGGGTCGCCTTGTCGACGCCGGTGTGGTGCGTGACGTCGCCGACTTCTACCGTCTGTCCCACGATGACCTTGCGGCGCTCGACATGGGCCGTGTGAAGCAGGATGGATCGCCCGTGGTGCTGGGCGACACGATGGCACGCAAGATCATCGCCAACATCGAGGCCTCGAAAGACCGGCCGGTCGCCCGGCTCCTGTTCGGCCTGGGAATCCGCCATGTGGGAGCCACCGTCGCCGAACAGCTCTCGGCACGCTTCGGCGGACTGGAGCGGCTCGCGGCTGCCTCGATCGAGGATCTCGCCGACACCGAGGGCGTGGGCCCCACGATCGCGGCGAGCGTGCGCGCCTTCTTCGACAACCCTGACAACGTCGTGGTGGTCCGCCGGTTGGGCGAGTCCGGGGTCCGCATGATCGACCCGCGCACGGGGCCGGACGTGGCGCCCACGCTTGCCGGGCTCACCTTCGTCCTGACCGGAACGCTCGAGCGCTACTCGCGCGATGAAGCCGGCGCCGCCCTCAAGAGACGCGGCGCCAAGGTCTCCTCGAGCGTGAGCAAGAAGACGAGCTTCGTGGTGGCGGGCGAATCGGCGGGATCGAAGCTGGACAAGGCGGTCGAACTGGGCGTGCCGGTGCTCGATGAGATGGCACTGGTACGGATCATCGACACCGGTGAGCCGCCGGTATCGGCGTGACCGCGATGTCGGGGAGTCCGGCATGACAGCGCCTGAGACCAGGCTGTCGCTTCACCCGGAGCGCTGCAATCGCTGCGGCAGGTGTACCAGGGCGTGTCCGCGTTCGCTCGTGCGGGTGACGAGCGGGCACGTGCACATCGATACCGCGAAGTGCGATGGCTGTTTCGCCTGCGCAGACGTGTGCGAGACCGGCGCCATCACGCGCGCCAGGGTGGCTGCGCGTCCAGGCACTGCACGCGTGATGCCCGCCACCGACCTTCCCAGCGTCGTGGTGGGCTCCCGTGCCGAGGCCAAGGCGCTTCGCAAGGCGGCCGCCGACGCCGTCCGCAGTGAGCAGCACACCGCACGAGTCCGGCAGCGCAAGACGCAGGTCCTGCACTCCGCCGAGCAGATCATGACATGCGCCGAGGCGGACGGCACCGCCGTCTGGACGACCACCGATGCGGTGCTGATGCTGGCGGTGCTCGCGGTGAGCATCATCACCAAGGAGGCGGTGCTCGCTTCGCCGGCGGTGGCCGTGATGCCCGATACCGGGCAGCTGATCGCGCGCGCCGTGGCCACGGGTGGGTTCTACACCGTCCAGCTGGTCGCGCTCGCGTACCTGGCCAGCCGACATGGCATGGGTCTGATCGCGGCCTTCGGCCTGGGCAGGCTGGATCGGGCGTGGTCGCACCGCTTCGGGTCGGCAGCGCTTGTGGCAGGCCTGTTCGTGGGCACGCGGGCCGTGGGTGTGCTCTGGGGTGCGTTCGCCCAGCAGGTCGGGTGGGAGCCGCCCGTGCACACCGAACTCACGTCGATCTTCGGCGCGGGTACTGTAGGAC
>CAYXQU010000243.1:0-1634 GCA_964467305.1 uncultured Eubacteriales bacterium | reverse complement strand
CTGTAGGACTGCTGCTCTCGGTGGCGATGGTCGTGATCGCGACCCCCTTCGTCGAGGAGCTGGTATTCCGAGGCATCGTCATGCGGGCGCTGGGATGCAGGTGGGGCCGGATTCCGGCGATCGTGGGTTCGGCTGCGATCTTCGCGGCGAGTCACTTGACACTGTGGTCGTTCGTGCCGCTCATGACGTTGGGGCTTGCAGCCGGGTGGCTCGCGTGGCGACAGTCATCGCTATGGCCGGCGATAGCGCTGCATGCGCTGTACAACGGTGTGGTGGTCGCGGCCGCCTTCTGGGTCGCTGCGGGCTGAGTCACGCACAAGAAGGCCCTGCCGTCATGGCAGGGCCTTCTTGGCGGTGCCGAGGCGCACGTGCTACTTCATGCGGGCGATGATCGTCTTTGCCACGTCGGCGGTATCGGTGTACGCACCTCGCATCGGGTCGATGCCGGTGGTCTTGGTGCGAAGCGTGTCAGCCCCCGGGCCTTTCGCGAAGATCGGGATCAGCGAGTTCGTGTGATCGCCCGAGTTGAACTGCATGCCCGGCATGGCGCCCTTGCCGTTGTTTACAAGCGGGGTCCATACGGGACCAGAAGCCGTCTGACCGCTGCCCGGACCGGTGAGGTAGCCGGTCTCGTGGTCGCCGGTCACGATGAGGAGGGTCTCGTTCCAGTTGGAGTTCTTCTCGACCCAGCGGATGGCCGTCTCTACCGCCGCGTTGAAGTCCTCCTGCTCCTCGATGATGCGACCCTTCTGGTTAGCGTGGCCTGCCCAGTCGACAGCTCCGCCCTCGACCATCAAGAACAGGCCGTCCTTGTCGTTATCGAGCACGTTCAGTGCACCGGAGGTCATGGTCGCGAGGGACGGGACGTTGCTGTTGAACGGAACGGCGTAGGCATCGGCGTTCGTGTCGCCTCCGCGTGCCTGCTGCGTGGTGGTGGCGACCTGAGGGATGCCCACGACTCTGCGCGGGGTCTTGCCCTTGGTCAGTTGCTCGAACTCGGCCTTGGTCTGGATGAGCTTGAACGGATCGAGGTCACCGTCGTTGTCGGCGTCAGCGCCCACGGTACCTGCAACAAGGCCGTCCCAGGTAGCCTGCCCGCCAACGTAGTTGAAGTTGCTGGGCGAGGGTGTGCGCGGCACGCCGCTATCCGTGAAGTACGGGTTGCCGGCTCCGATGATGACGTCCACTGCCGAGCGCTTGAGCATCTCGTTGGCGATGCCCACGTAGTCGTTGCGGGAGGCGTTGTGTGCGACGAAGCCTCCCGGGGTCGCGTGACTTATCTGAACGGTCGAGACGACACCGGTCGCTTTGCCGCGCTCCTCGGCGTACTCGATCGCGTGCTTCACCACGTTGCCGTTGATGTCCACGCCAAGGCCTGCGTTGTAAGTCTTCACACCGGTCGACAGCGCGGTCGCTGAGGCCGCCGAGTCGACGGGATTGGACTTGACGTGGTCGAAGGTCGCCCACGTGGACACGGGATCGTAGCCGCCTCCCACCGAGGGGTGGGCGAAGGTGGTCATGCCCGCGCGGTACGGGAAGCGCTCGTAGGGCTGCGAGACGAACTTGCCGTCACTGTAGAGATTGGCGGCGGCGAGCTGGTTGTAGCCCATGCCGTCGCTGATCATGACGATGAC
>CAYXQU010000242.1:0-3204 GCA_964467305.1 uncultured Eubacteriales bacterium | reverse complement strand
TCGCCGAACCGGGTCCGGTGACGACCTCGCCGCAGGCGAACACGCCAGCGACCGACGTCGTCATGAGAGTGCCGTCGACCGGCAGCAGGCCGCGTTCGGTGAGCAGCAGGTCCGAACCGCCCACAAGCTCGACCAGGTCGGGCGCCTGCCCGATGGCGAAGACGATCACGTCGCAGTCAAGGTCGGTGAAGTCCTCGCCGAACTGCGGGGCGAAGCGTCCCTGCGCATCGAAGACGGACAGACAGCTTTGCAGGCGCATTCCGCGAACGCGCCCGTCTTCAACGAGAACCTCTTTGGGGCCATACGAGCACAGCGCGGTGACACCCTCATCGAGGGCTTCCTCTACCTCCCACGGGTGCGCGGGAAGCTCGTCCATGGACTCGAGTGAGGACAATGTCACCTCGGCTGCGCCACAGCGGAAAGCGACACGGGCACAGTCGACAGCGACGTTACCGCCGCCCACCACCAAGACACGCTTGCCTTCGACACCGCAGTCGCCCTTCCAGTTCCCCGCGCGCAGGAACTCAAGTGCGCCGGTCACGCCCTGCGCATCCGCGCCGGGGATAGGAATCATCCGGCTTGTCTGGAGGCCGGCGGCGATGAGCACCGCCTCGTACTCGCCGATCAGATGGTCGATGGGCACATCGACGCCTATGCGCACGCCGGTGAACAACCGCATTCCCATAGTCTGCAGATCCGCAATCTCCTGGCCCAGCACTTCACGGGGCAGACGGTACGCCGGGACTCCTGAGAGCAGCGCTCCGCCGGGTGCGTGGTCCTTCTCGAAGACGTGGACCTCGTATCCCGCCTTCATCAAGTCGTACGCGGCAGCCAGACCGCTTGGGCCGCTACCTATGATCGCGACCCGCTCGTCGTGGGTCACCGGAAGCGGCTGCACACGGTCTTGCCGGAAGTCCGCGTAGCGCTCATAGGCCACCCGGTGCAGCGGCCGTATAGCGATGGGCTCGTCGTAGTAGTTGCGCTTGCAGGCGGACTCACACGGATGGTGACAGATGCGACCCAGCACCCCGGGCATCACGTTCCTGTCGCGAACCAGCTCGTAGGCCTCGGCAGGGCGGTCGTCAGCCAGGAAGAATGACTGGCCCCGCGCATCCACGTTCGCCGGGCAGTTGCCCACGCACGGCGGCAGCATCTCGCGTCCCAGAAGCTCCTCGATGTGGGCGTTGTACTCTGACGGCGGAGCCGAGATGATCTCGATCTCATCGGTACCGAGCACGCCGGTGAGACGCAGCGCTCCCCGCCAACGCGGGGACAGGTCGACCCGCTCCAGTGGGTAGCGCAGCGTGCCCGGGGTCTCGGTGGCCCTGGATGCGGTGATCCCGAGTCCCGTGAGCAGGCTTCTCCAACGTTCGGTGAAGCCCTTGATGCCGGGCGAGAAGTCGTTTGTGGCCGATACGTGCAGCGGTACGCTGATGGGCGTGCGATCGGGTGCGCCCGGCGTGCGGGGCTCTACAGCCATGGGAGGATCACCCCCACGATGATCAACTGCACGAGTGCCATGGGCGTAAGCACCTTCCACGCAAGCGACATCAGCTGATCGACCCGCATCCGTGGAAACGTCCACTTCGCCCAGATCATCGCGGTGGCGATGGCAGCCGTGAGCACGACGAAGATGACCGCACCGAAGACCCCCGGCAGTCCCAGACCGCCACCGAAGAAGGTCGCCGCGCCGAACAGTGACGCCGCGACGATCCCCCCGTACTCCGCCATCATGAACACGGCCCAGCGGATACCGGAGTAGTCGGCGAAGTAGCCGGCGACAAGCTCGCTCTCCGCTTCAGGCAAATCGAAGGGTCCACGGTTGAGTTCGGCGATCGACGAGATGAAGTAGACGATGAATCCCAGCGCGAGCACCGGTATCCACCACACGCTCCACTGCTCGCGGATCGTCCCTGTGGACAGTGACCCGGCGAGCAGGCACAGCGAGAGTACCGATAAGGTGCGCGGCAGCTCGTAGGAGATCATCTGGGCAGCGCCGCGAACCGCGCCGATGCTCGCGTAGGTGTTCTTCGATGACCAGCCGGCCAGAAGGACCCCCAGCACGCTCATGCCGGGAACCGCAAGGAAGAACAGTGCGCCGGTGGCGATGTCGAAAGGCGCCCAACCGGCCGCGAATGGGATCACCGCAAGCGAACTGGCGATGGGCACGAAGACCAGAAACGGCATCGTGCGAAAGATGGGCACATCCGCTCTGGTGGGCGTGATGTCCTCTTTCAAGACCAGCTTGATGGTGTCTGCAAGAGTCTGTAGCAGTCCGGCGGGTCCGGCCTGCTGCGGCCCGAACCTCAGCTGGATGCGGGCAGACACCTTGCGTTCCCACCACACGCCTATCAGGGCTGCGACGGCGATGAGCGTGGATGCGGCAAGCCCCCAGAGGGCACCCGTCAAAGCGGTACTCATCGGTCCACCTCCCCAAAGACCGGGTCGAGCGAACCAAGCACCACGACCAGGTCGGACAGGGTGTGACCGACCGCGAGCTTGCCAAGCAACGCGAGGTTGCAAAACGCCGCACTGCGCACGTGCATGCGGTAGGGCTTGGGAGACCCGTCGCTCACCAGGTAGACCCCAAGCGATCCGCGCGCGCTCTCGATGTGGTCGTAGGCATCTCCGGCAGGCGGGGCGATGAGCCTGGGGAGCCCCTCGGAGCGCACGGGGCCCCCGCCCATCTGCGCGACAGCCTGCTCGATGATGCGTCCGGACTCGAAGCACTCGAGCAACCTGCACCGACCACGGTCATACGCGTCACCGCGCTCCCCAATGACGACATCGAAGTCCATGCGCGGGTACACCGAGTAGGGGTCGTGCTTGCGTAGGTCCCAGTTGACTCCTGACCCCCGGGCAGTAGGCCCGGAGGCACCCCACGCGACAGCATCCTCGGCACTGAGAACGCCGATGCCTTTGAGCCGCCCTCGTGCGATCACATTGCCGAAGAACAGCGAGTCCATCTGGGCGATCTTGGCCGGCAGCGTCTTGAGGAAGTCCGCAAGGTTCTCAAGCCAGCCTTCGGGAAGGTCGAATGAGACGCCGCCGGGCCGCACGTAGTTGTAAGTGAGCCGAGAACCGCACAGGTCCTCGAACAACTCGACGATGCGCTCACGCAGGTCGAAGGCGTAGATGAACATGGTGAAGGCGCCGGTATCGGCTGCCGAGGCACCCACGCCCATCATGTGACTGGCGATGCGC
>CAYXQU010000241.1:0-3205 GCA_964467305.1 uncultured Eubacteriales bacterium | reverse complement strand
AGCCAGGACGCGACCCGGCACCCGTGGTTCGCCGGTCACGGCTATGCCGCCGTGCGCGTGGACCTGCGCGGCACCGGCGACTCAGACGGGATCCTCGACGACGAGTACTCGGTCCAAGAGCAGCTCGACGCGCTCGAGGTCATGGCGTGGCTCGAAGCGCAGCCGTGGTGCACCGGCAAGGTGGGGATGATCGGCTACTCGTGGGGCGGCTTCAACGGGCTGCAGATGGCCGCGCGCAGGCCGCCGCAGCTCAAGGCCGTCATCACCATGTACTCGACCGATGACCGCTACACAGACGACTGCCACTACATGGGCGGCTGTCTGCTGGGAAGCGACATGCTCAAGTGGGCCACGTGGATGCGCGCCTACAACGCGCTCCCGCCCGACCCCCGCTACCGAGAAGACTGGCGCGAGGTGTGGCTCGACCGTCTCGAGCGCACTCCCGCCTACATCGAGCCGTGGATGTCGCACCCCGTACGCGATGCGTACTGGGAGCAGGGCTCGGTCGCGGTCGACTACTCGGCGATCGAGGCGGCGACGCTCGTGGTGGGCGGCTGGACCGATGCCTACACCAACGCGGTGCCCCGGCTGCTCGAACACCTGAGCTGCGAGCGCAAAGGGCTTATCGGTCCGTGGGGCCATCGCGTGCCCTACCGCGGCATCCCGGGGCCGGCCATCGGCTTCCTGCAGGAGTGCTTGCGCTGGTACGACCGCTGGCTCAAGGGCATCGACACCGGCGTCGAGCGCGACCCGTTCCTGCGTGTGTGGATCGACGACTCGTACCCGCCCGCTCCGGACTACGCCGAGCTCCCCGGCAGGTGGACCGAGCAACCCGCGTGGCCGCCGCCTGCTGCCCGCAGTTCGCGCTGGACACTTCGTGCCGACGGCGAGCTGGCGCCGGGTGTGCGCGCGAGCGGCGCTCAAGAGACCCTCGAGTTCACCGGTGCGCAGCACTGTGGCCTGACCGGCGGTGTCTGGTGCGTCAACGGGCGCGCCAACGAGACCGCGATCGACCAGCGAGCCGACGATGAGCTTTCGCAGTGCTTCGACACGCCGCCGCTGGAAGCGTCGGTGGAGGTGCTGGGCTTTCCTGTGGCGCATCTGACACTGGCAAGCGACAAACCGGCTGCGATGATGGCGGCGCGGTTGTGCGAGGTCACGCCACAAGGCGAGTCGACCCTTGTGACGTGGGGGCTTCTCAACCTCGCGCACCGGGACGGATATGCCGAGCAGGTCGCCATGGAGCCCGGGGCCGAAGTCTCGGTGGCGCTGCAGCTCAACGCGATAGGTCACCGGTTCAGTGCCGGCAACCGCATCCGGCTGGCGCTGTCTCCCACGCAGTGGCCGCACGCCTGGCCGTCACCGGAGGTCGCCACGGTTCGCCTGCGAGTCGACGGCTCAAGCGTCCTCGAGCTGCCGATACTTCCCGAGCCCGGCGCGCCGCTGACAACGCCCTTCGACGAGCCCGAGGCGCTGGCGCCGGGCGCCGCACGCTCAAGCGGGCAGCGGACCCGCGAGCGCCGCACCGAAGGCGACGTGCACATCTTGCACGACACCGAGGTCGACACCGAGTACTTCCAAGACAGCGACACCACGTTCTCGACCCACGCGCATGACATCTACCGCATTACCGAGGGCGACCCGCTGTCGGCGGTCACCACATCGACGCGTGAGTCGACCCTTGAGAGACCCGGTTGGCGCGTGAAGGTGCGCTGCGACGCGACCATGTCGAGCACCGCTCAGGCGTTCGTGGTCGACGATACGCTGGTGGTCTTCGACGGCGACGATGTGGTTTTCGAGAAGACCCGGCACTTCGAGTTTCCCCGCGGCCTGCTGTGATCGCAAAGGAGCACCCCAGATGACCCCTGCCGCGTCGATGCGCATCACCATCAGCGAGAATGGCCCCTACATCGTTTCCGGTGGGGTGCCGCTGATCCGCGCCGAGATCGTGGTCAACGAGCAAGGTGAGTCTGTCGCGTGGCGCGAGATCGAGCGGATCCCCACCCGCGATTCCTACACGTTGTGCCGCTGTGGCCGCTCGGCGACCAAGCCGTTTTGCGACGCGAGCCATATCGCTGCCGGCTTCGACGGCACCGAGACGGCCGATCGCGACGCGTACTTCGACGTCGCCGCCAACATCGACGGCCCCGGCGTGCGACTTCACGACGCGCGTGCCCTGTGTGCCGAGGCGCGCTTCTGCGACCGGGCTGGCGGCCTGTGGAATCTGGTCACAGAGTGTTCCGACCCCGGGATGCGTGCGCTTGCCGAGGAAGAGGCGATGCTGTGCCCGTCGGGCCGCTACGTGATCTGTGATGCGGCGACCCAGCATGCCAAGGAGCCCGAGTTCGAGCCGTCGATCGTAGTAGTCGAAGACCCCTCGGCAGGCGTGAGCGGCCCCATCTGGGTGCGCGGAGGCGTACCGATCTTCTCGGCGGACGGGACGCCGTACGAGGTGCGCAACCGGGTCACGCTGTGCCGGTGCGGCCACTCGGGCAACAAGCCGTACTGCGATGGGTCGCACCTGTCGGTGGGCTTCATCGATCGTGTGGAGCGGCCCTGACGCGTCGCGCCTAGCCTATGGTGCGCCACCAGCCGGCGTGATCGCGCACGAAGAACTCGATCTCGCCGCGTCCCAGCAGGTCGCCCAGAAAGCCCTTCACCGTGGTCACGGCGAGCCAGTACTGCGCGGGGTTGTCGGAAAGCCCCCGCTCTGCCGAGACAAGCGCGATGGCCTCCTCGGTGGTGTGCTCGGTTGTGAGCGCGTCGACGATGAACCGCTCGATCCCGGCGATCTGCGCGAGATGGAAGTCGATGTGGTGCAGAGCCTGCTCTCGGTCGCACGGCTCGCCGTGACCGGGCACGAGCCAGTCGAAGTCGACGTCGCGCAGGTGCCGAAGCGACGCGGCGACCATCTGCGGGTCGATGGCGTAGGGCAGCGGGTGGCGCTCCCATATCTGCTGCTGGTACAGCGCATCGCCGGTGAACAGCACCTTGTCGGCGGTGAGGTAGGCGTGATGACCCAACGTATGGCCGGGCAGTGCGATGGGCGTCGCGCGCCGGTCCTCCCACGTCTCGACGAGGCTGTCGACCGGGCAGGGGACGCCCATGAACAGCTTGCTGATCAGGATGTCTCCGGGGCGCGCCCAGCTGAACATCCCGCGGATGTTGATGTCGGGGTTCTCCACCAGCCGGGCATCGTCTCGGC
>CAYXQU010000240.1:0-3211 GCA_964467305.1 uncultured Eubacteriales bacterium | reverse complement strand
GACCTCGTGCGCGTTGGGGCCCAGCAGATGCACGCCCACGATCCTGCCGGTACCGCGCTCCACGATCGTTTTCGCGCCAGCCACTTGCGCACCTTCTCGGCGAGTCGACGCCCACGTGCTGGCGTCGGTGAACCTCACATCGACCTCAAGCCCGCGCTCGCCGGCCTGTCTTTCGGTGAGGCCGGCCGAGGCCAGAGGCGGTCCCGAGAACACCACGCTGCCCACCACGGCGGGATCGAAGCTGTCCGAACCCGGATCGAGGATGTTCGCGCGCACCACACGGCCCTGCCGCACGCCCACCGGAGTGAGCGCGGGTCCCGACGCCGCAGCGTCGCCTGCGGAGAAGACCCGAGGGTTGCTCACGCTGCGCATCGCCGAGTCGACCTCGATGCCGCGGCGCCCGTACGTGACGCCCGCCGCCTCGAGATCGAGCGCGCCAAGATCGGGCGTACGCCCCGCGCCGTGAACGGCATGGTCGCAGTCGATCGACGTGCCGTTGGCCAGATCGACCGCACGGCCGGCGCTGGTGGCGCGGATCGCGGTCACCGGCGTGTCGAGCACCACCTCGATCCCCCGGTCGCGATACGCTTGCAGGAGTAACGCGACCAGATCCGCGTCGAACTCCTTGAGCACCTGCGAGCTGCGATGCACGATTGTCACGCGGGCGCCCGCTGCTGCGGCGATGTGGGCGAACTCGAACGAGATGAAGCCGCCGCCCACAAGCACCAGGTGACCGCCCAAGTCCTCGGAGGCCATGAACGCCTCGCTGTCCCGAAGCAACTCCTCGCCGGGGATTCCAAGCGGCATGGGTGTCGCGCCCGTGCACACCACGAATGTCTCGGCCTGCAGCCGCTCGCCGGCCACCTCGATCGTCTCGCCATCCACGAAACGTGCCTCGCCTGACACCACCGTAACCCCGGCGCCGGTCAGGTACGCCTCGATGTTCGCGGGAACGGGGTTGGTGAAGGTTCGCTTGTAGGCGATCAGCTCAGGCCAGTCCAAACCGATGTCGCCGCGAACGCCGTGGCCTGCCTGCCCGCGCGCCCTTTCGACCGTCGCCGCCGCAGAGAACAGCACCTTCTTGGGCTCGCACCCGCGAAGTGCGCAGGTGCCGCCCAGCTCGCGCCGCTCGACGACCGCGACGTGCCTGCCCGCCTCGGCCAACTCGGCGGCCACGGTCTGACCGGCGGCCCCGCTTCCGATCACCACCACATCGAAGCTTCTCAACAGCCTGCCCTTCTCGGTAGCCTGGCCGCGCGATCACTCATCGTCGCCGCTGTTTGCCATGTAGATGATGGCCACCACGATGCAAATCACCACGATAGCCAGTAGTCCCATGCCGATCATCACGCTCACCCCCTACGCCGAGGGCTGGACCTTGCGCGGCCACTCGCCCAGCAGCACGCCCTTGAGCACCGGCACCTTGCCGATGAGCCAGGTCACCGCGACCGACCCGCTCAATACGACCACGAAACCGGCGACGATCGCTGCAGGACCCGAGCCGAACTCCAGGCGCAGAAACAGCCACTGCGAGCAGTAGACACCCAAGGTGAGTCTACCCAGCGCATCCAGGCGCAAGCGGCGCGCAAGAGGCTCGGCGAACTCGATCAGCACCGCCGATGCCCCGGTTCCGGCCAGCCCCAGCGCCACCTTGGTCAGCGTGCCCGCGATACCCGGGAGCGAACCCATGAGGCGCATCACCGGTATGGCGACAAGCGGATAGGCCAACGCCGGCAGCCACCTGAGTAGCGGTCTGGGCGGCTGCAGCGTGCGCTTCCACTGCCCCCACGTGAACCCGGCCGCGAACAGTGGCCAGTAGGTGACCGTCTTGAGCAGCCCGAAGTCCGGACCCAGCTGCAGTGCATCGCGAGCCCAGTCCATGCCCAGGAACAGAGCCCAGCCAGTCGCGAGAAGTAGCAGGGGCTTCTCGGCAAGCGGGTAGAGCAACGCGAGGGCGGCCGAGCACATGAGCAGCGCCGGCAGGTACCACAGCCCCGCGGTGGGCGATGCGACCGTGTGCGCGAGGTAGCGCAGCAGGCCGCTCGTCAGCTCGGCGGGGTTCTGCGCAGCGAGATTGGGGATGCGATTCGACAGGAAGAAGATGGCGTGCCATGCGACGAATGGCACCATCAGCCGCACCGCCCGCCGCCAGACCCACATGAGGCGCGAGCCGCGCACCTTGCCTGGGAGGATGTAGCCGGACAGGAACATGAACAGTGGCATCTCGAACGCGGTGAGCAGCAGATAGATGCTGTTGTCGCTGGGATCTGCGGCGTTGCGCAGCAGCACGTGGCCCAAGACCACGCACGCGATTGCGAAGCCTTTGAGCGCATCCACCGAGAACAACCGGTGAGCACCGTGCGGGTGAGCATGCTGCTGCGTGTGGGCGCGATCTGCCGGCTGCGAGCCGCTCATGTGGCCAGCCGCTTCGGCTCCAGACCCAGCTCGTCGAGCACACCGGTGACGCTCGCGACACCCAGGGACCGCGCGGCGCTCACTGCCAGACCGGCGCAGGCGGCGGCGTCGCTCGCCGCATCGTGGTGCACCAAGCCTATGGCGCAGTGGCGGCAGACCGTATCGAGCCGGTGATTCTCAAGGCGCGGCCATATACGGCGGGCCACCGTGAGCGTGCATGCGTAGTCGAGCGGCGGTGTCGCGAGTTCGCGGCTGCTGATGAGCGCGCCCAGCACCCGCATGTCGAAGCCGGCGTTGTGCGCCAGGAGCGGAGAGCCGTCGATGATCGCTCGGACCTCCCACCACAGCTCGTCGAAGTCCGGGGCGAGTTCGGTGTCCTCGGCAGACAGCCCGTGGACGATGGTGTTGCGGTATTCGTATTCGTTGAACGGCGGCCTGATCAGCCACGAGTGCGTCTCGACCACGTCGAGGCCCTCAACCACCGCGACCCCCAAGGCGCACGCGCTGGTAGGCTCGCGCGTGGCGGTCTCGAAGTCGATGGCTACCCACCGGTGGCCAAGCATGCGGCAAGCAGCCCCTCTCGCGCCGGTCGAAGATCCGGCACCGACGCTACTTGACGGTGAGGTGGCTGTAAACAGATAGGCAGCCACGCGCTCCGCTGCTCCGCGATGCGCATCGTCGGAATCCTCATTCCTCCTCTCGTGACCGCTGCAGCGCGGCGTGCACCTCCTCATCGCTCGTCTGTCCGAAATCGCCATAGAACTGCCCCACCGCCGAAAAGCCCTGTGGCGTCTCG
>CAYXQU010000239.1:0-3215 GCA_964467305.1 uncultured Eubacteriales bacterium | reverse complement strand
TGGTCGCTCTTCCAGGTGACGAGCCCGCCGTGGAGATCGGCGACTTCTACGACCTGGTTGAGGGTGGCGCGACCGAGATTCCCGCTGCGCCCGCTTTGGAGGTCAGCGAGGATCAGCCGGCCGGCTCATCGGAGCTCGTTGCGAAGATGCAGGCTGCTCCCGAGGTCGTCGACGATGAAGATGACGATGCCGTCATCGACCTCGATGTGCTGGCGGTCGCCGATGACACCCGTGTCACCGTTCTGGTCTCAGAGATCCTTGAGAGGGCGGTCGCGCGCGGTGCGACCCGCATCCATCTGCTTCCCTACAAGTCCGATTTCTTCCTGGTGTTCCGGGTCAACGGGCGCTTGGAGCGTGTTGGCAGCGCGCCGTTGTCGATGCAGCAGGCGCTCGTCGCCGGCTTCAAGGCCTACGTGCGGCTTGCGTCGGTTGAGCCGCATCGGCCCGCGCAAGGCAGGATGCACGCGGATGTGGGCGGCAAGACCGTCGTGCTCACCACCTCGATCGTCCCAACGGTCTCGGGCCAGCGTCTGGTGATCGGAATCGCGCCGGTCAGACCGCAGCCCAAGTCGCTCTCTGAGCTTGGACTCGCGGATGCCGAGGAGCGGGCGCTCTCTGCGATGCTCGAGCGTGGTCGCGGTCTCATGCTCGTCGCCGGCCCTGTCACCGGCGGCAGGTCCACCACGTACTACTCGCTGCTGCAGCAAGCGGCCATGGCCGGGCGCACGGTGTACTCGGTGGAGCGTTCAGTCGACTACGAGATCCCGGCCGTGGCACAGGTGCTTGTCACCCCCGGCGAGCCCATAGGGCCTGCGGCGTACTTCTCGGCGGGCATGCAGCAAGATACCGACGTCATGGCGATCGACGCACTCCAGACCGTCGAAGACGTGCACCTGGCCGTCGAGGCGGCGGGCATGGGCAAGTTGGTCATCGCGACGTTCGCGGCCGGAGACGTGGTCTCGGCGGTCCGGCGACTGCTCGACATGGGCGCCGAACCGGTCTCGCTTGCGAGCGCCCTGACCTTGGGCGTGGGCCAGCGGGTACTGCGGACGAACTGCCCGAACTGCTCGGTAGAGGTTCACTCGCCGCTTGTCGAGCTGATCCCGGGTGTCCAGCCGGGCACAACGGCCAAGCGCGGCTCGGGATGCCCCAACTGCCACAAGTCCGGCTTCTCCGGCGTCACCGGCCTGTTCGAGGTGCTGCCCTTCACCGAGCCCGTCCGAGCGACGGTCGCGCGTGATGGCTCAGCTTCCGAGATCACCGCCGCGGCACGCGCCGCGGGCATGCGCCCCATGATCGCGTCCGGCGTCGCGCTCGTGCGCGACGGGGTCGTGAGTCCCGAAGAACTCGACCGCGTGCTGCGGTACTCGTAGGTGGGTGACTGATGGTCGAGCAGCCCACAGCCGAACTCGATCGCATCCGGGCGCTCAGCGACTCAGGCATGCTCGTGGTGACGTTTGCGCTCGCAGGCGAGTGTTACGGGCTGCCCATCGACGACGTGCAGGAAGTGCAGCAGATCGTCGCGTTCTCGCAAGTGCCTTCGGGCGGTGCTGTCGTGGGTATGCTCGACCTGCGCGGTGAAGTGATCCCCGCCGTCGACGTGCGACTGCTCGTGGGGTTGCCGGAGGTGGAGTACTCGCTGGACACGCCCATGCTGATCGCGCGCACCGGTGAGGGGCCGGTGGCGCTGCTGGTGGACGAGGTGCGCGACGTGATGTCGGTACCGACGCATGCGCTTCAGCCTGCGCCCAGCCTGCACACGATGCACGACGTTCTCGCCGGTGTCGCCCGCGTCGACGACGGGCTCGTGAGCGTCGTCGATCTCGAGCTCCTTCTCGCCTCGGCGAAGGGGGCATCGCATGACGGCTGAGTCTCGTGACTTCGAGTTGCGCGCAGGCTACGACGCCGACGCGCAGGGCATCTTGGCTGCGCGGGCTGAGTCACTGGCAACCGAGCACGTCGACGAGGTCGCATCGGACACCGTCTCGATGCTGCGCTTCCGGCTGGGCTCGGAGTGGTACGCGGTCAAGGTCCAAGAGGTCCGTGAGATCTTCCACGACTACGTGATCACTCCCATGCCGTGCGTGCCGTCGTACGTACGGGGAGTGGTCAGCGTACGCGGCGAGATCCTCTCGGTGACCGATCCCGCCCAGCTCATGCAGCTGGGTCGCGTGGACCTCGACGGTGCCCTCATGCCTCCGGCGGTCGTCGTGGTGCTGGGTGGCGCGGTGACGGCGCTTGTGGTCGACGAGATCGGCGACATCACCGAGGTGGAGACCGATGCGTTCGAGCCCCCCATCGCGACCATCGACAGGGGACAAGCGGAGTTCATCAGCGGCACCATGCACGATGACGGTGCGCTGATCGGTGTATTGAGTGTTGAGAAGGTTCTGGAGCCCGTGGTCACGGGTGCCCGGTACGAGCGACAGTAGGGAGCACAAAGGTCATGGGAATCTGGAACGCCATCCGCACGCGGTTCCTCTACCGGATGCTGTTGGTCACGCTGATCGTGCAGGTCGCCTTCCAGGCGATCTTGTATCTGACGATCTGGGCGGCTTTCGGCGAGGAACTTATGGACGTGCCGCACTTGGGGACCGACGTCGCGCTGATCGCCGGGTTGGGCTTCACGCTGCTGGCGGTGTGGGTGATCGTCTTCGTGATCATCGCACGGAGGTTCACCGGTCCTCTCAACGAGGTCGTCGACTCGGTGCGCCTGGCGTGCCAAGGCGAGATCGGTCGCAAGGTCGACGTGCGAAGCGAAGACGAGATCGGCGTGCTGGCGGCATCGTATAACCAGATGCTCGACCTGATCGTCTACCTTATCCGCCAGACGCAGGAGTCCTCGCGCCGCCTGCAGGAGGCCTCGCACGACATCCTCTCCGCCACCGAGCAGCAGGCTTCCGGTGCCGCCGAGCAGGCCGCATCCATCTCGCAGACCACCGCCACCATGGAGGAGCTCGCGAGCACCTACCGGCAGATCGCCGAGAACGCCGACCAGGTGGTGTCGATGGCCGAGGCGTCTCTGACCAACGCCGAGTCCGGACAGCACGCGGTCATGAACACGCTCTCAGCCATGGAAGAGATCAAGAGCCGCACGCAGTCCAGCGCGAACCACATCCTGGCGCTGGGAGAGCGTAGCCAGCAGATCGGTCAGGTCGTCTCGATCATCAACTCGATCGCCGACCAGACCAAGATCCTCGCGCTCAACGCCGCGA
>CAYXQU010000238.1:0-3218 GCA_964467305.1 uncultured Eubacteriales bacterium | reverse complement strand
TGCTATAACCGCAGCTCCGACATACCGCGCAACCGCTCTCGTGCTCCAACGCGCCCCCGCACTCCGGGCAGGCGCCCGACAGGTTGTCCAGGGCATCGACGTGCTTGGAGACTCCGACGCCAGCGACACCGGTCTCAATGAACTCGAGCTGGTGTTCCATCACGATGCCAACGGCATCGGCGCACGAGAGGACCTTCCCGCCCTCAGCCCAGCACGGCGAGGGGCATCTGATCCCCCGAAGGTGCTTGATGATCGCATCGGGGTCGACACCGGCCCGCAGCGACACCGAGATCAGACGCGACAGGGCCTCAGACTGCGATGCGGCGCACCCGCCGGACTTGCCCATCTGAGTGAAGACCTCACAGATGCCCTGCTCGTCCCAGTTCACCGTGACGTACAGGTTGCCGCAACCGGTCTGGATCTTCTCGGTACGGCCAACGGTCACCGACGGTCGGGGCCGCGGTTCAATCTCTCCCGCCCGTGCGACCACATCCGCGGAGCCAGCGGCCTGAGCGCTCTTCCCGGTGGTGAGAACCTGACCCTCTTTGCTGCCGTCTCGGTAGATGGTGACGCCCTTGACCCCAAGCTCATACGCAAGGTCGTAGACGTGTCGTACGTCGTCTGGAGTGGCTTCGTGCCCGAAGTTGACGGTCTTAGACACCGCGTTGTCGCAGTGCACCTGGAACGCCGCCTGGGTCTTGATGTGCCACTCGGGTGCGATGTCGTGTGCGGTCACGAATACATGCTGGATATCCTGCGGTACCTCCTCGATATCGCGCACCGAGCCGTGGTCCGCGATCAGCGCCATGAGATCCCTGCTGTAGAAGCCGCGCTTGACCGCGATCTCCTCGAACAGCGGATTGACCTCGACGAGCCGATCGTTGTCCATCACCGTGCGCACGTAGCTCACCGCAAAGAGCGGTTCGACTCCCGAGGAGCAGTTCGCGATGATCGACAGAGTGCCGGTGGGGGCGATGGTGGTGACCGTCGCATTGCGAATGGGTTCCGACTCGGGGGTGTCGTAGATCGACCCGGCGAAGTTGGGGAACGCGCCGCGCTGCTTGGCAAGGGTCCGAGAGGCGGACTTCGCCTCAGCGTCGATGAATCCCATGACCTTCTCGCCCAGCGCCACAGCTTCAGGAGAATCGTACGCGAGTCCAAGCTTGATGAGCATGTCCGCCCAGCCCATGACGCCGAGACCCACCTTGCGGTTGCCCCTGGCAAGCTCACCGATCTCCGGCAACGGGTAGTTGTTGACCTCGATCACGTCGTCGAGGAAGCGGATACCGCGGTGCACGACATCGGCAAGCTTGTCCCAGTCGACATCGTTGCCCTGCTCGGTGATGCACACCATCTTCGATAGGTTGATCGAGCCCAGGTTGCACGCCTCGTAGGGCAGAAGAGGCTGCTCGCCGCACGGATTGGTAGACTCGATCTCCCCTAGGTGCGGGGTTGGGTTGTCCCGGTTGATGCGGTCGATGAAGATGATGCCGGGGTCTCCCGTGGCCCAAGCCATCTCGATGATGAGATCGTAGACTTCGCGCGCGTCCAGTTGGCCCATCGGTTCTTTGGAGCGCGGGTTGTACAGGTCGTAGCTGGTGCCGGCCTTCACGGCCTCCATGAATTCCTCGGTGAGCGCCACCGAGATGTTGAAGTTGGAGAAGTCGCCATCGGCTTTGCACTTGATGAAGTGAAGGATGTCCGGGTGGTCGATGCGCAGAACACCCATGTTCGCGCCTCGGCGCGTGCCACCCTGCTTCACCGCTTCAGTGGCCTGGTTGAAGACACGCATGAACGACACCGGCCCTGAGGACACGCCCTGGGTGGAGCGAACCTTGTCTCCGGCCGGCCGCAGCCGCGAGAACGAGAAGCCGGTTCCGCCGCCTGACTTGTGAATGAGTGCGGTATCTCTCACCGCGCCGAAGATCGACTCCATGGAGTCTTCCACCGGCAGGACAAAGCACGCCGAAAGCTGCTGCAGCTCGCGACCGGCGTTCATGAGCGTGGGTGAGTTGGGCAGGAACTCGAGCGAGGTCATCAGCTCGTAGAAGTCCGCGGCGATGTCGGCGACGGCCGCCTCATCAGCTCCCCAGACGGTCTCAGCCGCAGCGATGTTCTCGGCGACTCTGGCGAACATGTCACTGGGAGCCTCGCATGCTTCCCCAGCATCGTCCTTGGACAGGTAGCGCTTCTGAAGCACCTTGAGTGAGTTGGGAGTGAGGATCTCATCAATGGCGCGGGAGTAGGCCGCGATTCGTGCAGGGTCGGACATGGGGTCCCCTCTCGGATGCAACGTTGATCAGAATCTGCAACCCGCTACAGGCGGCGCCCCAAGCACAACATATAGCGGCTCAGCTATCGTATGACCGCACATATTGTGCGTCAATCGGCATTCGATGAGCGGTTCGCACCATGTGCTGTGCGGTAGGCACACAGGTCCGGACGCGCGACCTGCACCCCCTTATCACACGAAAGAAGGCCGCTGGGGACACCCAGCGGCCTTCTGTATCCGGACAAACGGTGCGCCTAGACGGGCTCGACGCGCACGATCTCCGGAATCTGCTCCTTGAGAACGCGCTCAACGCCGTTAGCCAGCGTCAGCTGAGACATCGGGCACCCACGGCATGCACCCTGGAGTGCGACCTTGACGACACCGTCATCCATGACGTCAACCAGTTCGACATCTCCACCATCGGCCTGCAGGGCCGGGCGAATAAGATCAAGCGCCTCCTGGACCTGTTCCCTACTGATCATGTATTCCTCCTAAGAAGAGCATTGCTCCGAGACTGCGTCCCGAGCCCACATTGTGCAGCAACAGCGAAGAATGTACCACAATCCTGACTGATGTGGTGCACTTTCGACAGGAGCGCGATCGTATGCGCATGCACACATCTCGCGGCGCCGTGAAGTAGGCGTTAACGCGAGAGCCGTCGGATGCACTTAGCGACGTCCTACTCTCCCAGGCCACTACAGCCCAGTACCATCGGCGCTGGAGGGCTTAACTGCCGAGTTCGGAATGGGATCGGGTGTACCCCCTCCGCCATAGTCACTAAGTGCATCCGACGGCTCTTCGAGCGTCGGAGCATCAATATATGCTCCATGTCAAAGGTACGCGGCGAAGCCGCCGGCTACCCTGAATGCTGCATAGCGCTTGAAAGTCACACGAATGAGATCAAGACCTCGGCCTATTAGTACTGCTCGGCTGAACACATTGCTGT
>CAYXQU010000237.1:0-3232 GCA_964467305.1 uncultured Eubacteriales bacterium | reverse complement strand
CATAGTGAAGGCTCTGAAGCTGGACAATCCGCGCTGCGCACTCCTTAGCACGTCTTCACCCGCATCGACGCTGCGCCGTTAGAATAGCGGCAAAGGTGAAGCGAGCCCGGTCATGGGAGTCGGCTACCCGGATTGGGCCGACATGTGGGGGTCGAACAAGCGAGATGACCCTGGCATGAACACAACGAGCGACCTAAGGACTTGATTGGATGCGAGTGCTCTGGTTCACGTCGGTCACGCCTGTCGCCGTTTCGACGCACCTGGGGACGACCGAGAGTGTGGGCCCGGCCTCCTGGGTGGAGTCTCTGAGGCAGAGCCTGGTCGGTCGTGACGACCTCGACTTGGCGATTGCGAGCCCCTGCCCGACGTCTTTTGCCCCCTTCACCGCGGACGGAGTTTCGTATTACGGGATTCCCATTGACGAGGCTCGTACTCGGGTTGGCAGGTCGGTCTCCGGATGGCGGAGCAGCTTCGCTCTCCCGGAAATCAGCCCGGCCTGCGGAGAGATCGTGCGCGACTTCAATCCAGAGGTTGTCCATATCCACGGAACAGAGAACCCCTTTGGTCTCATTGGCCCCGACAGCGGGGCGCCTGTGGTCATCTCTCTTCAGGGCCTTCTCACCGTTTACGAGAGGTTCTTCTTCCACGGGATGACTTCACGCGAGATCGCGGGTCTCGCACTGAAGAGAAGCTTTCTCTCTGGCTGGGGTGATATCCACGGGTACTGGCGCTGCGTCAGGATGGCCGCGCGAGAGCGGGAGATCATGCGCAGCAACAGGACGTTCATGGGCCGAACCGAGTGGGACAGGGCCGTCCTCTGGGCGGTCAATCCCACGGCGACGTACTATCACTGCGACGAAGCCTTGCGCCCGCCCTTCTACGAGGCAGTGTGGAAACCCGAGACGGCTGTTCCGCGGACGGTCTTCTGCACTTCCAACACACTCACATCGAAAGGCGCAGAGTGCTTGATCGAAGCCTTAGGCCTCCTTCACGGTGCGGGCTGTGTGGACGTCCGCCTGCGCATCGCGGGGATTCCAGCGGAAGGGCCCGGCAGCGAGTTCTACGCTGCTCGGGCTCGCAAACACGGGGTAACGCGGTCTATTGACTGGCTCGGCCGCGTGGATGCGGCGCAGCTTGTGGCGGAACTCCTCGGTGCCACGGTCTTCGCCTATCCATCACATATCGACAACAGCCCGAATGCCCTGTGCGAGGCGCTACTCGTCGGCGTCCCGACGGTGGCTTCATACGTAGGGGGGGTCCCGAGCTTGATCGACGACGGCCGGGATGGGCTGTTGTATCCAGACGGCGATCCGTATGCATTGGCCGGGAGGATCCGCCATCTGCTCGACAGCCCTTCCTTCGCAGCCGAGTCCGGACAGAGGGCACGCGAGCGGGCTCTGCGCCGACACGATCGCGACTCGATCGTCGCTCGCCTGCTGGCAATCTACGGCAAGCTCCTCTCGTGAGGGCTCGCCAGGCTGCCGAGCCATGACGCGCGTCTGCATCGTCAAGCAGCACACGACGTACGACTTGTTCACCCGCACCGGTCCCGATCTGCAGACCGTCGTGGAATCGTCGAACTGGCGGTCCGGTCCGATCGGACTGTGGGAGGCGTTCGACACCAGCGCGCGCATCGTGTTCGAGGATCCGGCCCCCGAGTGCCAGCTTGGCAAGCGCCATTGGAGCCAATACGTGCAGGGATGGGACCTCTGGCCGGCCGGCCGCGCGGCGGACAATGCCGCCACCGTGGATTGGTCCGAGTACGACATCGTCATCTCGATCGATGTGGCCATACCGACCCGTATCGTCAGACGGTTCCCCTCCGTCATGTGGTGCTACTACTTCATCGAGGGCGGGCCTGCCGGCATCGACGGGCCGTTCCGCGGCAGCCCCTTCTTCGCGTACAACGTGTTTCTCAACCATCGGCTGTCAAAGAGCCCCCTGTCGCCCGCGCATCGCTCTATACGTCAGATCCGGGCGACCCGGCGGGCAGTCCTCGACTTTCCTTACTACATGCAGTCCGCGCGCTCGGTGCGCAGCCTGTACCCGAAGCTGGAGACCGCGCCGCGCGAGGGCTTCTGTCTGTCGCATCACAGCCGAGGCGTCCTGACCGACGGCGAGCGGGCCGCACTCGCCGAGATCGGTACGGTGCGCACCGAGTGGCAGACGATCGCAGACATCCACAGGGCTGAGATCGAGTCCTCGTACTTCGTGGTCCATCCCGCCAGCATGCCCAGCGCCGGCCTCGCACTGATCGAAGCGATATCGGCGGGCTGCCTGGTCCTCTCACCGGTGCGCTGCATTTGGGGGTTCCCTGAGCTCCTCACGCCGGGGCTTGACTTCGAGAGCGTGGACCAACTCGTTGATCTCGTCCACGTCCTGGAGAGTGATCGTGGCCTGTACGAGGAAGTGCGTGCGCTGCAGACATCTCGCGTGGAGGAGTGGTGCTTCAGGAATCCGGCGCGGAATCTCGAGAACGCGCTGAGGGCGTTTCGGTCGTCCGCAGCATCACCCGGTAGACAGAGGCGAGCCGAGATACGAGCGCGTGCAGTGGCGGCCTGCGAGCTCGCCGCGTTGCGCATAGGGCGTCGAGCGCGATGCGCCGTGAACGAGATTCCTCACGCACGCCGCGGCGGCAGCATCGGCCGAAGGGCGCGGTAGGCCCTGGTTCGCCGCGCACGTCTCCTCGCTGTCTGTATGAACCTGTCCGCGTAATCGCCGATCATCAGGCCTTTTTGGCCCACCGGGTACCACCAGCGACCCAGCAGCTTCTCGACATCCTCAATGCCGCGAGCAGTCAGTGGTGTCCGCCCGGCAAGAACATCGTTCATCATCTCGATGACTTGAGGTGGGTGTTCCCCTGAGAACCGGTCGAGCCAGCTCGGGGATCGGTAGAGGTTGTGGACGCGAAACGGCCTCTCGAGCCCGAAGTATGAATGCTCCGCCCAGTCGACGATCCCTCCCATCTCCTCGGGCTTCTCCTCCCGGTAGATGCGCACCTTCTGCTCGACCTGCCAGGGAAACAGCAGCGAGTAGTGAAACATGAACACTCCGTGGCTCGCCGTCTCGTCAGCGCGTACCCAGTCCAGCGTCCTCAGGTCTCGACCTTGCTCGTCGACGACCGTGGGGGGCTCGTGAGTCACGTACTTGTAGCCAGGGCCCCACTTGAAGAGCCGGTGATAGTCGCGCGCGCCTCGTCTGAGCTCCCAACTGTCAGCCACGTATCCCGGCC
>CAYXQU010000236.1:0-3238 GCA_964467305.1 uncultured Eubacteriales bacterium | reverse complement strand
GGCAAGCCCCACCCGCAACCGCGTCTCGGCTTGTGCCTTGCGATGCTCTCTGAGCCTGGCCACGGTGCCGGCGTCCAGATCCACCGGGCGCCCCTTGCCGGACTTGGGCTCTTTGAACGAGTACCACGTGGGATCGTCATGGCTTCGCAGGTGCTCGACAAGGGTCTGTCGCACGTACATGACCCGGGCGTCGAGATCCAGATCGGACCAGCGAAGTGCGAGCAGCTCACCGAGCCGAGCGCCCGTCATGAGCGCGAGGTGGCCACAAAGCTCGGCCGGCGTGCCTACAAGCGCTCGGAGCATCCTTGCCACCTCCGATTCACCCAACACGCGCATCTCGGGCCTGTTCGGCCGGGGCGGTTGGGTGAAGTCGGCCGGGTTTCGCACGAGCATCCCGAGTTCGACCGCGCGCTTGAGCGCCATCTTCAGCGCGACGTGGCGGTGGTGCACGGTCGTGGGTGAGAGCTTCGAGCCCGTGCGCTGGCCTCGCTCGCTGCCAAGACACGCCGCGTAGTAGTCGTCGAGGTGTTGAGAGGTGAGGTCTTGGAGCCTGACGTGCCCGAGTGCGGGTGCCACGCTCCCTTGAAGCAAGGTGGTGTAGCGCTCCCACGTTCGCTCCGATACCCGCGAGCGCTTCCAAGACAGCCAGGACTCGAGGTAGCTGTCGAGACGCTGGTCGGATCTGCCGACGTAGGTGCCCTTGGACCTGGCGGCGATGAGTTCGGCGCGCCGGACCTTCGCCTCCTGAAGCGACCCTCGCACCGTGCACGACTCGCGCCTGCGCCGTCCATCGGCTCGCTGCGGCAGCTCGATGAACACGCGGTAGTGCCGGGGGCCGACTTTCAAGATGCCGTCACGGTCGACTGATCGGGTCATCGCCTGGGCCCTCCTCCTTTCGGCTTCGGGTTGTTCGCGCGCCATACGGCGGTCTTACACGAATCCGAGCAGTACTTCTTGCTCTTGCGGGCGACCTCCGGGGTGCGGGCGAAGTACTCGTTGCAGCCGTTCCTCTCACACCGCTTGAACGAGGTCCCGCCCGAGATGCTCAAAGCGTGCTGGGTCACAAGTGCCCCCCACAAGTCGTTCGGACGCAGCCGGAATGCCATTTTCTCCTCCGGACCCTCCACGAGGCGCGGTGCCACCCTGGACAGGGCACCGTTCATCACCGACATGAGCAGTTGGCGCGGCAGTGCGCTGAACTCTTGGGGACTCGCGGTCCACTTCGAGACCGTGGAGGGGTCGAAAAGGTCCTCGCGCGTGAGCATGGAGGAAAGCGGCTCGTGGGGCTCGACGGTGTAGGCGATGATCGCGCCATCGTCGATCTCGCGCGCAGTGCGCATGACGTGTGTGTCGATCACGGCCGTATCGCCCTCAGTGATCGCGTCGGAGAGATTCACCATCCATCTGAGCGCCGATGCCGCCTCGATCCATAAGGTAAGCGGTTCGGCGAGGACCCAGGAGTCGAGCGCCTTGCCATCGCAGGTGAGACCCCCTTGAACGGGGAAGCCACCGTGAGGTCCACCCGCCGCCCTCACCCACAGCATGCCATGTCGACGCGCGAAGCCCAGTGCGTCTTGGGGCGTGGTGATGCTCGCGAAGGTGCGAGCGTCACCCATGTGGGCTGTCTCGAGCGGATCGATGGTGCGCGCGGTCAGTCCGGTCAATCGAACAATGAACGCCGCGCCGGACGTGTCGGTGGCGAGGCACACATCCCGGGTGCGAGGGACCTCGGAGGAATACGCGATGAAGGCGTCGCCCATGACATGTTCCTTCTTTCTCTCGAAGTTACGCTAACAACACTTTGTGACGTGATTTATAGCCTGATACCGTGAACAAGGACAAGATAGCTCAGTTGCTAGTACGTGCGCAAACAAGACGAGATCAAAGGAGTCACCCATGCGCAGGATTTCGGAGCTCAGACAGGCGTGCGCGATGACAAGACAGGCACTCGGTGCGGCCTCTTCGGTCCACCCCTCGCGCGTGGGTGCGATCGAGAATGGTCGCATCACCCCGGCGGCGCACTCGGTCGAGCTTCGGCGGCTCGCGATTGCGCTGAAGTGGCCTATCGAGCGAGCCGGCGAGCTGGTCGATGAGGTGGGATCGTGAGTGGGCCTCGCCTCGTCGTACTCGGCCGACGCATCAGACCCCTCGAGCGAATCGCCGTGGCCGGCGAGATACTGGGACTCACGAGGTCGACCAGCTTCCGTTTGGCACGGGCGGACGACTGGCCGCTCGTGGGTCCGCCGACGAGCCGCTGGGTTCTCATGACGTCACTGCTGAGTCGTTACCAGGTCTCGTATTCGGTGGAGCATGACGCCGCCTGTGAGAGCGCTGATCCGCATGACGATCCTATGGGACAGCCATGACATCGCGCTGCGACCGGCATCGCAAGCGGCGCAAGCGCGTGCGGGTCGCCGCCCGCGACACCCTCGCGCACTCAAAGCGCAGCGTGGCGGAGCGATCCGGCCCCTGCAAGTCGCGTCTGATGACGGCCGAAGAGCGCGAGCGCTACGGCCCGGTCGTGCTCAAGGCGACCGACCCCTACGAACGAGATGAACCGCCGTGATGACCTGTGCCGACAATCCGTGCCCGGATTTCCGATCGTGCCCTGCTCGAGACTACTTACGGGTGTCTCAAGCGATCGAGGGAGTGGCTGCTACGGGGCGGTCGCGACAAGTCCCGTACCCCCGTCAGTCAGGGCAACCGACAGCACCTGGCGAGAAAGGCGGGGTGCGGCCACGTGAGAGGTGCTTGTGGGTGCCGTATGAAACCCTGATTCCCATGAGAAACCACCGTCTGTGTCGCCGCGCGTCGGCGAGTGGGGAGCGCGCGAGAGGTAACGCACAGCCAGGGCTCGTTGACCCAGCTGCTGAGAAGCGGCTGTCGTCTGAAGCGCGCATGAAGGGGTCCGCCGCGACGGCTCGCCCAGATGGGTTGCCGATGCCACAGAAGCGCAAGAGTCCCCTCCGTCCCATCCTCCTTTGCGAGGGTGGGACGGGGTGTCCCCTCCGCTTCCGGTCTTCCCTCTGGGTTGCTCTAGAGGGGCGGCCGACCAGCATCCGAAGGAGTCCTATGACATGTCAGAGAAGAGAAAGTAATCACCTTGGCCACTGACAAGGCAGTCGCCATCTCGGTCCATTGCGCTCACGACGAGCTCGTCGCCATCGAGTCAGTCACCGGCAACCCGCGCAATCCCAACACCCACCCGACCTCCCAGATCGAGCTGCTCGCCAAGATC
>CAYXQU010000235.1:0-3279 GCA_964467305.1 uncultured Eubacteriales bacterium | reverse complement strand
GAGGTCTACCAGCCTGAGTTCCTCGGCGATGTGGACGTGGCCATCGGCTTCGACGAGCTGCGCAGGCTGCTCGATGCCACACCGCCGTTGCAGCGCGTCGACCCGTCCGCTCATCCCGTCCGGGCTGCCAAGGAGCTTTCCGCCACCGACGGCTTTCCCCGGCGGACCTTGCGTGACCGCGACTTGACCTCTGGCGACATGCGAACGGTCAGAGGGCTCACCGATATCGACGAGATGCTCACCGCGATCCAGCGCTCGGAAGCCTCGCCACGTGTGGTGGACATGCTCGCCTGCGAGGGCTGCATCGACGGGCCGTGCGTCAACACCGAGCTGTCTGTCTTCGCCAAGCGCAACATCGACGCGACCGAGCGAAGCCGCCAGGTGCCGCCGGCCATCGACAGCCGCACGTTCCTCTCGGCGTTGCCCCACGTCGATCTGGCGCGCACGTTCACTCCCGAGCCGGTCATCTCGCGCGAGCCCACTCCCGACGAGGTCGACGCGGTGTTGGCCGCCGGCGAGTTCCTGACCCGCGACGAGGCCATCGACTGCGGGGTGTGCGGCTTCGATACCTGCGTGGAGCACGCCGTCGCGATCTGGATGGGCAACTCGACGTGGGAGCTGTGCTTCCCGCTCGAGCGCAAGCGTCTCATCCGGGAGCAAGAGCGGCTCGCCCACGCCTCGCTGACCGATGAGCTGACCGGGCTGCTCAACCGTCGCGCACTCGACAGGCGACTTGCCGAGGAGACCGCGCGTGCCGAGCGCTACGGCACCGAGCTGTCGGTGCTCGTGCTCGACCTCGACAACTTCAAAGACATCAACGACACCTGGGGCCATGCGGCGGGGGATGCCCTGCTGCGCGCGGTGGGCGTACTGCTTCGAGCCGAACTGCGCACCACCGACATCGCCGCACGCTACGGCGGTGACGAGTTCGCCTTGGTGCTGCCCGAGGTGAACAAGACCGGCGCGTGGGCGGTCGCCGAGAAGATTCGCTCGAGTCTTCGGCGCCTGTCGGTCGACGCGGGAAGTGGCGAGTTCGTCTCGACCTCGTGCTCGGTAGGGGTCGCATCGGTCAACGAGTCCGCCCGCGAACCCGACGACGTCATGCGCGCCGCTGACTCGGCACTCTACGCCGCCAAAGCGGCCGGGCGCGATAGGGTCGAGCTCGCAGCTGGGTAGAACCCTATGTATGGCCTCATCGCGCAAGGTGAGCGAGAGGTCGGTCGTGTTCCCCACAAGCGAGGGGGCGCCCGGGTCGTGCACGATGCCCTTCTGGCGACAGCGCGTGATGGACGGGTCCACTGCGGCCTGTGCCCCAACGATTGCACCATCGCCGAGGGAGCTTCAGGCGTGTGCGGTGCCCGAGGCGTGGTGGACGGCAAGCTGCGCGCCCTCACCTACGGCCTGGTGAGCTCGATCGCCGCAGACCCCATCGAGAAGAAGCCCGTCTACCACTTCCGCCCGGGCACGCATGTCTATTCGCTGGGCAGCGTCGGGTGCTCCATGCGCTGCGGCCACTGCCAGAACTGGCAGATCTCTCGGCCCAAAGGCGACGACGGATCGGTGCCGCTTCGCTATCTCGATCCCGCGAAGGTTCCGGCGCTCGCGCGCGAGGCGGGCTGTGAGGGGGTGGCGTTCACCTACAACGAGCCGGTCATCTGGCTGGAGTACGTGCTCGATGTCGCCCGACTCGCCAAAGAAGCCGGGCTCTACACGGTGATGGTGACCAACGGCTACGTCACGCCGGCCGGTCTCGACCTCTTCGCGCAAGTCATCGATGTGTGGCGCACCGACATCAAAGGCTTCGCCGAGAAGACCTACCGCGAGCTGTGCCACGTGCGACACGCCGAAACGGTCAGGCGCGCGGCAGAGCTCGCGAAGGGGTTCCACGGCATGCACGTGGAGTGTGTCACCAACGTGATCCCCACCGTCAACGATTCACCCGGTGAGCTGCGCGATATCGCACAGTGGATCGCCTCCGGGCTGGGCACAGACACCCCCTGGCATATCACCCGGTTCTTCCCCTACCTCGACTACGCGCACCTCCCGCCAACGCCCATGGAGACCATGCGCTTGGCCCAGGAGATCGGTCGAGAAGCCGGGCTGACGAACATCCATCTGGGCAACGTCTGAGCGAGCGGGGTACGTACTGTCGTGCGGCACCGCCAACCGAGAGGATCCACGCATGCCAGCCGATGAGGTCGCCCAAGCCCCCAGCCCGGCCATGCGCCCCCGGATCCTGGTGTTCTTCGACTACGCGTGCCAGTTCTGCTATCTGGACTGGCCCAGACTCTCGCGCCTGCGAGACGAACACGACGCCGACCTGTACCTGATCCCGTTCGAGCTTCGGCCGCAGTTGCCGCCTGAGGGCGTGTCGGTGGCAGAGGCGGGGGGTCATCACTCAGAGCATGTGGTGGAGCATATGAAGCGCATGGCGACCGAGGGGAACCTGAGGTTGGCGTTTCCCGAGTTCGTGCCAAACACCCATCTGGCGCTGTCGTTGGGCGAGTATGCGCGCGACATCGACTCACCCACGCACGAACGCGTGCACGCCGCGCTCTTCTCGGCATACAACGCCGATGAGCGCGACATCGGGGATCTTGGCGTCGTGGTCGACGTGGCCGACTCTCAAGGACTCGACGTCGCCGATGTCGCACAGGCCTTGGCCGAAGACCGCTATGGCGAGAGGATCCACCAGTTCTATCACTTCGCGATGTCGGTGGGTGTCACCGCGACCCCAAGCGCCGTCATCTGCAACGAGCTGTTCATTGGCACGCGTCCGTACCAGGTGCTTGAGGAGTCGCTTCGCCGGTGTCTGGTGAGCGCCGACGATCTGGAGAGCCGCCCAGAGTGAATTCGCGCGCAGGCGTTCGCACTGACCGCTGGGGGGACCGCCGTACCGCGACGGGTGAGGTAGCGGTATCATACGTGCGGTGCGTGGATTCGGCGCGTACCCCGACCTGCAACCGACACAGGAGCTACCCCGCCAGTGGAACCAGTCGTCGTCATTCCCACGTTCTGGACTCGTCGTGCAGGTGGACGGGGCAGGGCGACCACCGATGAGACCGCCGCCATCTACGACCACCCAACGCCGATCAACGAACTCGAGCCGGCGCTGATTCCATGTCTGCAGTCGCTTCGGCAGGTCAGGGGGCTCGGGCGCGTCGTCGTGATCGTCGCGGTCACCGACGAGTCGCTCGCACATCAGGCCGAGGACCGCGTGCGGGAGATCATCGACGAGTTCCCCGACATCGACGCTTTTGTCTTCGGTCCCGCCGAGAT
>CAYXQU010000234.1:0-3326 GCA_964467305.1 uncultured Eubacteriales bacterium | reverse complement strand
GTACCTCTGTGCGCCGAGCGGGCGGCGCGAGAAGGTATCCTACCGAGGCGCCACAGCGGTGTCAACAGCGCCGACGCTACTTCTGGGCGAGCTTCTGAGCCGCCGCGATACGGGCAAGTGCCGTGTCCTTGCCGAGGAGTTCCAGCGATTCGAACAGCGGGGGAGACACTGTCGAGCCCGTGATGGCCACCCGAACGGCCTGAAACGCGACCTTGGGCTTGACGCCAACCGTCTCAGGCACGCTGCGAAGCACTTCCTCGATCGAAACAGCGCTCCACGCACACGCCCCAAGCACTTCGACCGCGGCCGCCAGCGAGGGTGCGGCGCCCTCCGCACCCAAGACCTTCTCGCGCGCCTTTTCTTCGATCGGTACCTCGGTGAACAGGAACGCGACCATAGCGGGGATCTCGTCGAGTCGCTTCGCGCGCTCGGAGATCAGCGGCACCAGTGCTCGGAACCACTCGGGGCGCGACGCGACATCGGCTTCGGTGGTGAGCCCGGCGCGCTGAAGCCATGGCAGCATCCGCGCGACGTACTCATCGGCGGGCAGCTCACGCAGGTAGTGCCCGTTCATCCACTCCAGCTTCTCGGCATCGAAGATCGCGGGGTTCTTCGAGATGCGGTCGAGGGAGAAGCTCGTGGTCAGGGTCTCGGCCGGCACGATCGTGGTCTCACCGTCGAGGGACCATCCCAACAAGGCAAGATAGTTGAGCAGCGCCTCGGGCAGGTAGCCCATCTCGTCGTAGGCTTCGACCGAGGTCGCACCGTGGCGCTTCGAGAGCTTCTTCCCGTCCGAGCCCCAGATCATCGAAAGGTGTGCGAACGTGGGCACGTCGCGTCCGAGCGCCTCGAAGACGAGGATCTGCCGAGGGGTGTTGGCAAGGTGGTCGTCGCCGCGGATGACGTGACTGATGCGCATGTCGGCGTCGTCGACCACGGTCGCGAAGTTGTAGGTGGGTGTGCCATCGGTACGTGCCAGCACGAAATCATCCATGGCATCGATGGGGAACTCGGTCAGCCCGCGCACGGCGTCTTCAAAGGCCACCGGACCGCGATCGAGCGGGACCGCCAAGCGCCATACATGGGGCTCACCGGATGCCATGCGTGAAGCGACCTCATCGACACTCAGGGACCGACAGGTGCGGTCGTAGCCCGAGAAGCCACCGGCGCTGCGCGCGATCTCGCGCTTGGCTGCAAGGGTCTCTGCACTACAGAAGCACGGGTATGCCGAGCCGCCGGCCTTCATGCTCTCAAGGGCCGCCGAGTAGTTGTGGGCGCGCTGGGTCTGGAAGTAGGGGCCGAAGTCGCCGTCGGCCTCAGGACCTTCGTCCCAATCAAGGCCCAGCCATCGCAGCGAACGCAAGATCTGCCCGGTGTTCTCGGCGGTCGAACGCTCGGCGTCGGTGTCGTCGATGCGAAGCACGAAGCTGCCGCCCATGCGGCGCGCGAACGCCCAGTTGTAGATGGCGGTGCGGGCGCCGCCCAGGTGCAGGGTGCCGGTGGGCGAGGGCGCGAATCGGACGCGAACGTGGGTGCTCACAGCTGCAGGCTCCTTGCGTTGTCGCATGTTGGGGGGTGGGTGATGTGGCGTCGAACGATCAGGTGTCTTCGCGAAGCTCGCAGGCGTTGGAACGTGCGAGCATCCACCACGAGATGGCGACGGCGAGAAGCAGCGCGCTCATACCGGCGGCGGTGGCCAGGTAATCTTCCTTGCCCTCGAAGACCACGAACTTTCGCGCGATCGCCACGAGCGCGGCTTCAAGCACCGTGGGGATCACGTTCTCGTGACGCATGTAGGCGATGGCTATCCGGAACAGCTCGACGAGGATGAAGATCTCCAGCACGGTCCCGATGATCGAGTTGAACTCGGTTCGGGTCAGTGCCATCCCGGACACGGCGACCTCGTACATCTCCATGCCCAAAGCGATCAGGGCGCCCACGGCGAGCAACACGAGTGCGAGCGCGACAAGAACCTCGATGCCGATGATCGCCCGGTTGAGCCACTTCAAGAACTGTTCCACGAGAGACACTCCTAGTCTGACGACGGGATGCACGCATATGTTACCCGAGAAGGGCGCACGGGGCTGGCGCTGGGCTTCGGACCTACGGTACAATGCACTCCTCATCAAGAGGCAGTCGCATACGACTGCAACAGGGTCGAGGGACCGAGCCCGTAGACACCCCGGCAACCGGCGTAGAAAGTGATGCACGGTGCCCCATCTCGGCAGGCGAAATGGCCTGGAAGATGAGGGAACAGCAACGCGCCCGGCAGCGTGTGAATTGCGAAGCCCCTGTCTACAGCCAGGCGGGGGCCTTTCTTATGCCCTCGTCGCGACGAGTGCGGCACCGTTGCGTGTCGCGAAGAAGGAGGACGTATGTCGGAGCGCGAGTACCTGTTCACTTCCGAATCTGTGACCGAGGGTCATCCCGACAAGATCTGTGATCAGATCTCGGATGCGATCCTCGATGCGATCCTTGCGCGCGAGATCGAGCTGGGCGACAAGGGCGATGTCGACCGTGCCCGCGTGGCGTGCGAGACGCTCATCACCACCGGATTGGTGGTCGTGAGCGGTGAGATCCGCACCAAGGCCTACGTGGACGTGCAGAAGGTCGCTCGCGAAGTGGTGGCCGAGATCGGCTACGACCGTGCGAAGTACGGCTTCGACGCACATACGTGTGGAGTCATGAGCACGATCCACGAGCAGAGCGCGGACATCGCGCAGGGTGTTGACGAGAGCTTCGAGGTCCAGCACGGCGCCGGTGTCGACCCCATCGATCTGGTGGGCGCGGGCGACCAGGGCATGATGTTCGGCTACGCATGCAACGAGACTTCGACACTGATGCCCATGCCCATCTACCTGGCCCATCGTCTCGCCGAGCGGCTCACCGCGGTACGCAAGTCGGGGGTTCTGCCGTACCTGCGTCCCGACGGCAAGACCCAGGTCTCGGTGCGCTACGTGGACAACAAGCCGGTGGGAGTCGAGAAGATCCTCATCTCCACCCAGCATGCGGAGAACGTGGACATCGACATCCAGCTGCGCCCTGACCTCATCGAGCACGTCATCAAACCGGTCTTCGATCTTGAGGGGCTCGACTACAGCAAAGCTGAGATCTTCGTGAACCCTACTGGTCGCTTCGTCATCGGCGGCCCCATGGGAGACACCGGTCTGACCGGTCGTAAGATCATCGTCGACACCTACGGTGGCATGGGCCGTCACGGCGGCGGCGCATTCAGCGGCAAGGACTGCACGAAAGTCGACCGCTCGGCCGCCTACGCCGCGCGCTGGGTCGCCAAGAACGTCGTGGCCGCCGGCCTTGCCGATCGC
>CAYXQU010000233.1:0-3352 GCA_964467305.1 uncultured Eubacteriales bacterium | reverse complement strand
CCTCGGGAGCAACCAAGGAGATCAAGGACCTCGCGGAGCTCATGCAGATCCCGGTGGTCACGACCATGATGGGCAAGGGTGCGTTTCCCGAGGACCATCACCTGTGGATAGGCATGCCCGGCATGCACGGAGCGAAGTTCACCAACTACGCGATCACCGAGACCGACCTGCTCATCAGCGTGGGCGTGCGATTCGACGACCGCGTGACCGGCAAGCTCTCGGCGTTCGCGAGCAAGGCCAAGATCATCCATGTCGACGTCGACCCGGCCGAGATCGGCAAGAACAAGCAAGTCGACGTCCCCATCGTGGGCGACGCCAAGAACGTGGTCACGGGTATCGTCGCGGAGCTGCGCAAGACCGGAGCCGAGCCTCGGACCGAGGCCTGGGTCAACCTGGTCGACGAATGGCGCAAGCAGTTCCCGCTGCACTATGCGCCGGAGCCGCAGATGCTCTATCCGCAGTACGTGGTTGAGCGCGTGAGCGCGCTGACGGCTGAGCGCGAGACCGTCGTGTGCACCGAGGTGGGCCAGAACCAGATGTGGGCCTGCCAGTTCTACACCCTGCGCACGCCTCGGTCGTGGGTGTCTTCGGGCGGGCTGGGGACGATGGGCTTCGGGTTCCCCGCGGCGATCGGCGCTCAGGCGGGCCGCAAGGACGCCCTGGTCATCGACATCGCAGGAGATGGCTCGTTCCAGATGAACCTGCAGGAGCTTGCCACAGCGGCGCTCAACGACCTGCCGGTCAAGGTCGTCATCTTGAACAACGGCTACCTGGGCATGGTCCGCCAGTGGCAGGAGCTGTTCTACGGCAAGCGCTACGCGTCGAGCGTGCTGCCACAAGGCTGCCCCGACTTCGTCAAGCTCGCGGATGCCTACGGCATCTTCGGCGTCCGCGTCGATCACCCCGACGAGCTCGATGCGGCGCTCATCGCAGCGTTCGAGTACGACGGCCCCGCGATCGTCGACTGCCGGGTTGTGGGCGAGGAGTGCGTGTTCCCCATGGTGGCGCCGGGTGGAAGCATCGATGAGATGCTCGGCGGCGTCCCGGGTTGTCCGGTGTCAGAGATGCTCGATGACGAGGTGCTCGAGGAGGTGTGGGAATGATGCGGCATACGCTTTCTGTCGTGGTCGAGAACGTTCCGGGTGTGCTGACGCGTGTCACCTCGCTGTTCGCCCGCCGTGGATACAACATCGACTCGCTCGCGGTGGGTACCACCGAGGACCCCACGCTTTCGCGGATCACCGTGGTGTGCTCGGCGGCCGACACGCCTCTCGAACAGATCACCAAGCAGATCTACAAGCTGGTGAACGTGATCAAGGTCCACGACCTCGACCCGGCCGAGTCGGTCGAGCGCGAGCTCGTGCTCTTCAAGATCAACGCAGCGCCCGAGCGGCGTCACGAGATCATCGAGATCGCGAACGTCTTCAGGGCCAAGATCGTGGACGTGGGCAAGAACTCGGTCACCATCGAGGCGACCGGAGCCACCGACAAGATCGACGCGATGGAGGATCTGTTCCGCGCGTACGGCATCAAGGAGATGGCGCGTACGGGCAAGATCGCCCTCGCGCGCGGGGGGCGCGAGAGCTAGCGCGCGAAGGGGCGACCAGAAGACCGATGCGGCCCACAGCGGCCGCCGTAACAAGACCGCACGGGCGATGAGACTCGCGAGAAGGCGGGTCACCGAAGGGAAGGCGACATCACGATGGCGACTATGTACTACGAGAGCGACTGCAAGCCGGAGCTGATCAAGGGCCGCAAGGTCGCGATCATCGGCTACGGCAGCCAGGGGCATGCCCACGCGCTGAACCTGCACGACTCGGGCGTTGATGTCCGCGTGGGACTTCGCTCCGGCTCGTCGAGCTGGGACAAGGCACGCGAAGCGGGACTGAAGGTCGTCACGGTGCGCGAGGCGGCCGCCGAGGCCGACCTCATCATGATCCTGACCCCCGATGAGACCCAGGCGCACACCTACTACACCGAGATCCACGAGTCGATGACGCCCGGCAAAGCACTCGCCTTCGCTCACGGCTTCAACGTCCACTTCCAGCTCATCGAGCCGCCCGCCGGCGTCGACGTCATCATGATCGCGCCGAAGGGCCCGGGCCACATGGTCCGCCGCGTCTACACCGAGGGCTCCGGCGTGCCGTGCCTCATCGCGGTCAACGCCGATGAGAGCGGCAGCGCGCGTGAGCTGGCCCTGAGCTACGCCTGGGGCATCGGCGGCGCGCGTTCGGGCATCATCGAGACCGACTTTCGCGAGGAGACCGAGACCGACCTCTTCGGCGAGCAGGCTGTGCTGTGCGGCGGCCTGACCGAGCTCGTCAAGGCGGGCTTCGAGACGCTTGTGGAGGCGGGCTACCAGCCCGAGATCGCGTACTTCGAGTGCATGCACGAGGTCAAGCTCATCGTCGACCTCATGTTCGAGGGCGGCATGGCCAAGATGTTCGACTCGATCTCGAACACTGCCGAGTACGGTGCCTACGTCACCGGTCCGCGCATCATCACCGATGAGACCCGCGAAGAGATGGCTCAGGTCCTGTGGGAGATCCAGAACGGCACCTTCGCGCGCAACTGGATCCTCGAGAACAAGGCCGGCCAGGCCGGCTTCAAGGCGACCCGCCGCATCAACGCCGAGCACCTGATCGAGGACGTGGGCGGCGACCTGCGCTCCATGTTCAGCTGGATCAGTCGGGACTGAAGCGGATCGCTTCAGTCCCGCTGACCCAGCTTGTGCGATTCGAGCGGACGCGTCGCGCCGCTCAATCGCACAGCACCGGACCGACCTGGCTTAGACGAAGGGGGCACGTACGCAATGCAGAAGAAGTACCTGATGACACCGGGGCCCACTCCGGTACCGGCAGAGGTCATGCTCTCCATGGCCGCGCCCATCATCCACCACCGTACGCCGGACTTCTCGGCGGCGTTCAAGGCGGCCATCGAGGGGCTCAAGTACGTCTTCCAGACCGAAGGCGACGCGCTGCTGTTCGCGGCGTCGGGCACGGGTGTCATGGAGGCCGCTATCGCCAACACGCTGTGCGCGGGCGATACGGCGATCGTGTGTCGCAACGGCAAGTTCGGTGACCGCCAGAAGCAGATCTGCGAGACCTACGGCGTGAACGTGGTCGACCTGGCCTACGAGTGGACGCAGGTGGTCGATCCGGCCGATGTCGCCACCGCGCTTGCCGAGAACCCCGGCGTGCGTGCGGTGATCGTCACCCAGTCCGAGACCTCGAGCGGCGTGCTCAACGACGTGAAGGCGATCGGTGCGATCATCGCCGAGTACCCCGACTGCATTCTGATCGTCGACTCGATCACCGGCATCGGTGCCGTCGAGTGCAAGACCGACGAGTGG
>CAYXQU010000232.1:0-3383 GCA_964467305.1 uncultured Eubacteriales bacterium | reverse complement strand
CGCCGAGACGACGCGGTCGAGGTCACCACCCGCCGCAGCGGCTGGGACACCGCCGTGGAGGTCGTCGCGCCCGACCGCCCGGGGCTGCTGCACGACATCGCCGGCGCGATCGCCACCGAGGACGTCGACATCCGCTGGGCCAGGGCGCTCACCGTCGAGGGCATGGCGCGCGACACCTTCCACGTGGTGGGCCCCGACGGCGGCCCCGTCGACGACCCCGGTGTGCTGGGGCACCTCGCCATGCGGATCCGAGAAGCGGTCTGACGCGCTACAGCAGAGGCAGGTACGAATCGAGCTCCCAAGGCGTGACGCGCGTGCGGTACTCGTGCCACTCAATGCGCTGGTTGCGCACGAGCCACGCGTGCACCTGCTCGCCCAGCGTCTCGCGCATGAGATCGCTCGCTTCGAGCGCATCGGTCGCCTGCCGCAGGTTCTCGGGAAGCTGTCCTATGCCGCGCGATGCGCGCTCGGTCGCGCCCATCTCGTAGACATCCGAGGTCACGTCGGTGGGCAGCTCGAGTCCTCGCTCGATGCCGTCGAGGCCGGCAGCGAGCATCGCCGAGAACGCAAGGTACGGGTTGCACGCGGGATCGGGCGAGCGCAGCTCCACGCGGGTCGCCTGCTCCTTGCCCGGCTTGTACATGGGCACGCGCACGAGCGCGGAGCGGTTGCGGTGCGCCCAGCAGATGTAGACCGGCGCCTCGAACCCTGACACCAGGCGCTTGTACGAGTTGACCCACTGGTTCGTGACCGCTGCGAACGCCGGTGCGTGATGGAGCAGCCCGGCCACGTAGCTCTTGGCGACATCCGAGAGGTGGTACTCGTCGTTCGCGTCGTAGAACGCGTTGCGCCCGTCTTTGAACAGCGACTGGTGGACGTGCATGCCGTTTCCGGCCTCGCCGTACATGGGCTTGGGCATGAACGTCGCGTACAAACCGTTGAGCTGCGCGACCTCTTTGACCACCAGGCGGTAGGTCATGACCGCGTCGGCCATCTTCAGGCCCTCGTCGTAGCGCAGGTCGATCTCGTGCTGGCTGGGACCCACCTCGTGGTGGCTGTACTCCACGCGGATGCCGAAGTCCTTCAGGGTGCGCACCGTCTGCTTGCGCAGGTCCACCGCCAGATCGCGGGTGGTCATGTCGAAGTAGCCGCCGCGGTCGAGCAGCTCGGTGCCGGTGTCGCTCTTGAAGTAGTAGTACTCGAGCTCGGGACCCACGAAGAAGTCGAAGCCCATGTCTTTGGCTCGCTTGAGGGTGCGCTTGAGCACGTAGCGCGGGTCGCCGTCGTAAGGATCGCCGTCGGGCGTGACGACATCACAGAACATGGTGGCGACCAGCTGGCCGTCCTGGCGCCACGGCAGGATCTGCAGGGTGCGCGGGTCGGGCAGCGCGATCATGTCGCTCTCCTCGATGCGAGCGAACCCCTGGATCGAGGAGCCGTCGAAGCCCATCCCCTCGTTCACGGCGGTGTCGAGCTCGTCGACGGTGATCACGAACGTCTTGAGGAAGCCCAGGACATCGGTGAACCACAGGTGGATGAACTCGATGCCGCTCTCGCGGATCGAGACGATGGCATCGGATCTGAGCTGCTCGGGCATGGGCGTGGTTCCTCTCGGTTCGGGCTCTATTTGTTTCGTGCAGATTTCCAACACAATGCCACTATGTTGCGTTCGCTACAAAAATGTCGCATAAATGCCCTACGCGCAATCGCGCAGGTATCGAATACGGGGAAGGGTAGTCATTCATGAATCTGCAGTGCCCAAGCGGCAACGATGCGACTCAGACATCGAATCGCTCCAAGAACGTCGTTCCCGGATCCGGCCTGTGCAGCCGCTGTATCGACGGCTGTCGCGGCAACTGCGAGGTCTTCAAGGCTTCGTTTCGCGGGCGTGAGGTGATCTACCCCGGTCCCTTCGGCGATGTCACCGCCGGCGGCGACAAGGACTACCCCATCGACTACTCGCACCTCAACATCATGGGTTACGCGCTGGGCGCCAAGGGCCTTCCCGAAGGCGTCGAGGGCAACCCCGACAACACGCTCTTCCCCATGGCCGACACCGAGACTCAGTTCGGCTACGCCAACAAGGTCAAGATGAAGGTGCCCATCTTCACCGGCGCGCTGGGCTCGACTGCGATCGCCCGCAAGAACTGGGAGCACTTCGCCATAGGCGCCGCGATCTCCGGCGTGTCCATCGTCTGCGGTGAGAACGTCTGCGGCATCGACCCCGCACTTGAGCTCGACAGCAAGGGTCACGTCGTGAAGGCGCCGGACATGGAGCGCCGCGTCGAGCTGTTCCGCCGCTACCAGGAAGACGGCTACGGCGACATCCTCGTGCAGATGAACGTCGAGGACACCCGCTTGGGCGTCGCCGAGTACTGCATCGAGAAGCTGGGCGTCACCACCATGGAGCTCAAGTGGGGCCAGGGCGCCAAGTGCATCGGCGGCGAGATCAAGGTCAACAGCCTCGACCGCGCCCTTGAGCTGCAGCGCCGCGGCTACCTCGTGACCCCCGACCCCTCGGACCCCGCGATCCAGGCCGCCTTCGCAGACGGTGCCATCCGCCAGTTCGAGCGCCACAGCCGCTTGGGCTTCGTCGAGGAGGAGTCGTTCTACGCCGAGGTCGAGCGCCTTCGCAGCCTGGGTGCCCAGCGCGTCACCCTCAAGACCGGCGCCTACCCCATGCGCGAACTCGCCATGGCGATGAAGTGGGCCTCGAACGCCAAGATCGACCTGCTCACCATCGACGGCGCTCCCGGCGGCACCGGCATGAGCCCGTGGCGCATGATGGAAGAGTGGGGCGTTCCCACCTTCTACCTGCAGTGCATGGCCAACGAGCTCGCCGAGAAACTCGCACTGCAAGGCGACTACGTTCCCGACATCGCCATCGCCGGCGGCTTCTCCACCGAAGACCACGTCTTCAAGGTGCTCGCGCTTGGCGCGCCGCACACCAAGGCGGTCTGCATGGGCCGCGCGCTCATGATCCCGGGCTTCGTGGGCAAGAACATCGAGGTCTGGATGAAGGAGCAGGACCTGCCGCGCACCGTCTCGGCGTTCGGCGGCACCAAGGAAGAGATCTTCGTCACCTACGAGACGCTCAAGTCCCTCTACGGCGACGAGGTCGACAACTTCCCGCTGGGCGCGATCGCCATCTACACCTACGCCGACAAGATCAAGGTCGGCCTGCAGCAGCTCATGAGCGGCTCGCGCAACATGAAGCTCGATGCGATCAGCCGAAGCGACCTCATGTCCCTCACGCCCGAGGCCACCCAGATCTCCGGCATCCCCTACGTGATGGATGCCTACCGAGAAGAGGCCATGCGCATCATCGAGGGGTAGCCCGGCTGAGGCCCACCGCGCCACCCAGCTCCTGCTCGTGCGCGAGC
>CAYXQU010000231.1:0-3423 GCA_964467305.1 uncultured Eubacteriales bacterium | reverse complement strand
AGCCAGGACTGCTCGACGTGCCACCGCGCGGTGGGCTCGAAGTGGTCATTCAGCCATCCCGCCGACAAGTCGTGCTCCAACTGCCACAAGAAACCGGCGAAACACCGCTCCGGTGCGTGCTCCTCGTGCCACAGCGCCGGCAAGTCGTGGGAGTTCAAGCATCCCGGCGGCGGCAGTTCGTGCACCACCTGCCATGACCGACCAGCCAAACACCGCTCCGGCGCGTGTTCCAAGTGCCACAGCGCCGGTAAGTCGTGGGCGTTCAAACATCCCGGCGGCAGCAGTTCGTGTTCGGCCTGCCACACGCGACCCGCTAAGCACCGCTCAGGTGCCTGCTCCTCGTGCCACCGTGCAGGCGGGTCGTGGGCGTTCAGGCACACGGGCAGCAGCAAGTGCGCCTCGTGTCACAAAGCACCATCAAGCCACTACGGATCCTCATGCGCGTCATGTCACCGCTCCACCAGGAGCTGGGCGGCTTCGGCAGCGGTCAAGCACCCGCGGATTCGCGGAGGCGAGCACTCGTCGAAGTCCTTCAAGTGCGCGAGCTGCCACCCGAAGGGATATGCTTCTGCCACGTGCTCCAAATGCCACAAGAGCGCAAACGGGCCCAGCGACGATGATGATGACGATGACGACTAGTGCCGTTGCTTGAACGAGCCACCGATTCGGCGCAACGCGCTCAGCGCGCAACGGTCGCGGTACTGACCTGCGCGCTGCTCGCCGTGGGCACCGTGCTCGGCATCAGGGAAGCACCGCTCGTTCGACCGCTTCGGACACCGGCCGATTACGTGATCGTCTCGCAACGGCCGATCGAGCAGCCCGCGACGGCCGCTGCGGTAGCCCAACCGGGCACGACCCAGCAGCCCGGAGACGCTCAGCAGTCGTCGCCGCAACCGCAAACCGGCACCACGAGTGACACGCCCGAGAATGGCGCCGCGGCATCCGGCACCGGCCGAACGCCGTCGAGCACTCACGACGACGAAGAGGACGACGAGCGCGAGACGGTTGCGCCAAGCATCCGCGACGAAGATGACGATCACGATGAAGAGGACGACGAAGAGGACTCTGACGAGGAAGACCAAGACCACGACGCCGAAGACGAGGAAGACAGCCAGTGAACATCTTGCTTGTCGAGGATGATGACCGCGTGGCGTCGTTCATGTCCAAGGGGCTCACGTCTGAGGGCCACCGAGTCGAACGGGCATCAACGATCGCGCAGGGCGTGGAGCTGGCGACCGCCTACGAGTTTGACGTGGTGCTACTCGATCTGCTGCTACCGGACGGACATGGCCGAGGTGCATTGCAGCGGATGCAGAGCGTGCGGCCGGACGTACCGGTCATCGTCGTCTCGGCGCTTGGGGAGACCGAGGACAAAGTGGAGCTGCTCGATCTTGGGGCGCATGACTTCCTCGTCAAGCCGTTCGCCTTCGCAGAACTTGCTGCACGAGTCAGGGCAGCCGGGCGGCAAGGCCACGTGTCCGGAAGGACACTCACGGCAGGAGGCATGACGCTCGACACCAAGACGCGGGTCGTCACCATCGGGACACGGGCGGTGGACCTGCCGTCCCGTGAGTTCGCGCTACTCGAGTACCTTATGCGTCACGCCGGTCAGGTCATTGGTCGACAGCAGCTACTGGATGCTGTCTGGGGAATCGCCTTCGACAGTGGCAGCAACGTCGTCGACGTGTACGTGGGGTATCTCCGGCGCAAGCTCGATGTTGGCCGAGAGGAATCGTCGATCGAGACGGTTCGTGGAGCCGGATACCGTGTTCGGGCGTAGGCTACGTCTCAGCGCCAGCTCTCGCGTTCTGGCCGCGATGGCTGTGACGCTTGTCGCGGTGGTCGCCGTGCTGGTGCTCATCGCCTACGGCGTAACGGTCCAGACACTGGATCGTTCACTCGAACGAACCCTGGTCGAAGAGGCGCGGGCCTACGGGGCAGCGATGGAGGGTGCTCCATCCAACGCGGCACTCGTCGACGCCACGCGCGCCTACCTGTCTGCGCGGACCGGCAGCGATTCAGGAGGGCTCACGCCGATCCTGGTCGTGCGGTTCAACAATGGCCGGACGATCTCCAACTCCGAGATCCGGATCGAGGAAGCCCCCGGCGTGCCCCCCACCTCGACGGTCACACCCGGGTTCGTCGACACCCGCGTGGGCGATCGCTCGTACCGCGCGTATGCGGCACCGGTATTCTCCCGCGATGCACACGCAGGCCTGTTCACCGCCGCGCTCGATACCGATTCGACGCGATCAACGGCGTCGGGCATCGCAGCGACACTGCTGGCTGCCGGACTGATCGCGCTAGGCATAGGGCTTCCCCTCTCCTACGCCACGATGCGCGGAGCTCTGTCTCCGCTGTCGAAGATGGCCCGGGCAGCCGAGGACATCTCCCATGTGCACCCCGGCAGCCGGATCGCCTACGACGGCCCCGACGACGAGCTTGGCTCACTGGCGGCATCGCTCAACCGGATGCTGTCGCGGCTCGAGGATGCGATGGCCGAGCAGCGACGCTTCATCGCAGATGCAAGCCACGAACTCCGAACGCCGGTGGCGGTGGTTCGCGGGAACGTGGAGCTTCTCAGGTCAGGGCGCGCCACGAGTGCGGACGCCGATGAGAGCCTCGAGATGATCGAGAGCGAGGCCGTGCGCATGGGGCGCCTGCTTGACGAACTCCTCGCGCTGGCTCGTATGGAGAATCACACGGAATCGCGCTTCCAACCGCTCGCGGTGCGCACACTGCTTGAAGAGAGCGCGGCGCGAGGTCGTGCTCTGGGCAGCCAGACGTTCACGATCGTTGGCACCGAGGACGTCTGGGTGAACGGCGACCCGGACATGCTCGAACAGGCGTTGATGAACCTGGTTCGCAATGCCGTGGCTCACACGCAGCAAGATGGCGCGATCGAACTGAGCTACTCGATAGGCTCCGACCGTGTGCTGATCGTCGTTGCCGATGATGGCGAAGGCATCCCGTCGGCTGACCTGGAGCGGGTGTTCGACCGCTTCCATCGCTCCGGAGCCAGTGCGCGCGACGACGTCTCCGGGTCGGGACTGGGACTTGCCATCACCAAACGCATCGTGGAACTGCACAACGGCACTGTGGGCGCGACCGCACGTTTGCCTCGCGGAACGCAGATCACCATCACGCTTCCGCGCACTGCATCCCCTGAGGACCCCAGCGCTTCAACGAGTTCCTAGCTCCGCCGAAGCACCCGCAGGTCTCCTTCTCGGCGCGTGATGCCCTGCGCATCGAAGTACTCGAGCAGCGGGATGGCGTACTTGCGGCTCACCGCCAGCACCTCGCGAAGTTCCGACGCCGCCGCCCCGTCAGGGTGCGCTTCGAGGTGCGTGACCAGCGCCGCTTTCGCGCCGGCCATGGCCTCTGCCGAGAAGTGCATCTCACTTGAGACGCGCACCACGAGCC
>CAYXQU010000230.1:0-3444 GCA_964467305.1 uncultured Eubacteriales bacterium | reverse complement strand
ATAGAGAACCGCGTCGCCACACACGTCTCCCGCGTGAAGGATCGCATCGACACCGGCAAGTGCCTGGTGCACGCGCGCATCGAGATGCCCGTGCGTATCGGAGATGAGCCCGACTCGGCTCACGGTCTGAGCCACCGCTAGAGTCCTAACGCCTTCTTCAGCGCGGGCACACGGCGGCGAGAAACCGGGATCTGGGTGGCGGCCTCATCGGTGAGCGTGAGAAGCAGGGTGCCCCCGTACATGGGAACGACCTCCTTGACGCGCGAGAGGTTGACCAGATAGCGACGGTGTATGCGGAAGAAACCTGCTGGCTCGAGTTTGGCCTCGAGGCTGGAAAGCGACATCGTGGACAGGTAGCGATCGGCAGCCGTGTGCAGGTAGCTGTAGTCATCCTTGGCCATGATGTAGAGGATGTCTTCCACCGAGACGAGCAGCTTCTTGCCCGCCTTCTCCACCGGGATGCGCTCCACGCGCGCAGGCGCCTGCTCTGCAACGGGGGTCAGACGCGCGACCGCCTGCTTGAGCCGCTCGAGTTCGACAGGCTTGACCAAGTAGTCGGTGGCCTTGACCTCGAACGCCTTGACCGCGTGTTCCGAGTGCGCCGTCACGAAGACGATCGCCGGCGGACGCGGGTGAGCCGAGAGCGCCTCGGCCAGCTGGACGCCGGTCAGCCCCGGCATGTTGATGTCGAGGAAGATGACGTCGTAGGGGATCGCCTTGATGAGCTGCATCGCTTCGATGGCGTTGCTCGCCTCGCCAACGACCTCGACGCCGCCAACCTCTCCAAGCAAGAACCGCAGCTCGGAGCGTGCCGGAGCCTCGTCATCGACTACCAAAGCCTTGAGCATCCACGCCTCCTTGGTGGTGCAGCGCACGTCGCGCGGAGAAACGTCACCAGAAGCGCGCTTCGTCCACACGAAGACAGTCTAGCGGCAAACCGCGTGAGCGCACACTGTCTGCACCCACAACAGGCGCCTTCCTGCCCCGCGCGCTCGGTCCCACCTGCCGCGCCCAAGCATGACCTACGGCTGCGGCGAGACCAACGACCTCGCCGCGAGAGCGTAGGCTTGGTCGAGCTCGTGCATACCCACGCCGCGATAGAGCGAACGCGACGAGCGGTTGTGCTCCTGGGTACACAGCGTCACGCCTATCGCGCCGTGCCGCGCCCCCCACCGGGCGCACTCGCCGAGGAGTGATCGTGCGACGCCGCGGCGCCTCGCATCGGGTGTGACCGCCAGCCGCCCCACGGTCGCCGTGGCCCCGTGCACCGAGCACGTCGCGTAACCCACGGCGACGCCCGACGCGTCGCCGGCGATGGCGACCTTCTCGGTGCGCAGTGCCTCGATGAGCTCACGCGAGCGATACCGCCAGAAGGTGTCGAAGCTCCACTCATCGATCACCGCGAGAGCTTCGATGTCGTCGATGGTCGCCGCCCTGATGCTCACGCCGCCCGCGACATCGAGCGCCGCCAGGCTGTCCACGCCGGCCTGGTACACGACAAGCCGCTCTGCCGCGCGAAACCCGCATGCGATGTACGGGCCCAGCGCGTCGAGCGGGAGAAGCGGGGACAACACCGAGACGAAGCCGTGATCGACGGCGACCTCTGCGATGTCGTCAAGCAGCCGAGGAGTACGCGGTTCGGCACACCACAGCCCCCTGATCGCAAGTACCTGAAGGTGCGCGCGCCAGGCGCTGAGCACCGCCCCCTCGCCGCGCTCAGTGGCGCGCACCCGCCACGGGTCGTCGAGCCGGAACTGCGTGTACTCGTCGCGTGACGCGAACAGCCGAGTCGCGCGGGCCGCCGGCCACAGCTGCGCCGCCTGTTCGGACGTGGCGGCTCGCAGCGTGCGCATCACAGCTTCACGAGACCCAGCTCGCTCAGTCCCAACCACAGCCCCACGACGATCAGCAGGCCGGCGAACGCGATACGGATGGTTCGGTCGGCGCTGCGCATTGAGAGCCGTGCGCCCAGCGCGGCACCCGGCACGACGCCCAGCACCAGTCCCAGGGCGATCCGCCAGTCTATATGGCCCAGCACATGATGGGATATGGTCCCCGGTACCGCCAAGACGGCGACGGTCAGAAGCGACGTGCCAATAGCGATCTTGATGGGCATACGCATCCATCTGGTGAGCAGCGGCACGATCACGAAGCCGCCGCCAAGCCCCAAGAACCCCGAGTAGAGCCCGGTCAGGGCACCGATCGACACGCACGCCCACCAGCTTGGTTTCGGGTAGAGGGCCTCGTGCGAGGCGTGCGAACCGGACTCCGGGGATTTCGGGACGTGGCCCATGGCCTGCAGCAGCATGTCGGTCGCAGCCCAGATGATGAGCGCCGCCGTGCCCACGAGAACGACCGTGCCCCCGAGAACCGAGGTGAGCCACGCGCCCACGACCGTGAACGGGATGCCCCCCAAGGCGATCAGCAGGCCCGCACGAACGTCGATGAGCCCTTCCTTGCGATAGGACAGCGCGCCGGTCAGCGCACCCGGCACGATGACCGGCAGCGGCGTGCCCACCGCGATCAGTGCCGGAGCACCCATCAGCAGCCGGATCGCCGGGGTCGTGATGATCCCCCCGCCAATGCCGAACGCTCCGGACAGCGCACCGGAGAGCAGCCCGATCGCGCCGGCTTGCAGCCACTCGCCCACGACGCCCGACCTACTCGGGGGGCGGGACCACGGGGAAACGGCCGGTGATCGCCGTGCGGTCGACCCGGCGCTCACCGGTGAACAGACTTGAGAGGGCGACATCGTCCCAGATGCGCTCCATCATGATGGGCCAACGCCGCTGGAACTCGAAGTAGTGCTGGCAGTGCTCGCGCGCGAAGTCACTCGCGTCACCCACCGCGTGCAGAGCGGCTTGCAGGTAGCGGCCCTTCTCAGGGCGGGCCACCGCTCTGAGCGATGCGGTGACGAACGCTCGCCAGCCAACCGAGGAGTCGATGAAGTCACCGGGATAAGGAGCCATCGACTTGGGCGTGACCTGCCGCAAGTCGACTTGGGACTTCGCGAACTCGATCTTGCGGTGTTCGTAGACGAAGCGGTAGACGTCCTGCCGAAAACGCAGCGCCTCACTCACCGGCTCGGGCGGCAGGTGCAAAGCCTTCCACTGGTCGTCGATGAAGACGTCTCCACCGTGCATGCGGACGTTGATGACGTAGTCCATGTCCTCGCCGCGGGTGACCCAGGGGTCGAAGCTCACCGAGGAGTACATGTCGCGGTGCAGCGCGAAGATGCCGCCGAACGCTATCCGTGCGCGCTGGAGACGAGGCGGCTTCATGACGATGTCGAGTGCCGCGTTGAAGGAGTCCTGCTGGCGCCAGAACATATCTGACCAGTGCGCGTGGTCCTGACGCTTGTAGCGGCCCTGATCGTCCACGTAGAAGCCGCACTTCGCCAGCAGCGGCGTGCCGTCCTCGAGCCGGGCGCCCAGGCCGTAGAGG
>CAYXQU010000229.1:0-3465 GCA_964467305.1 uncultured Eubacteriales bacterium | reverse complement strand
GTAGAGGTCCTCTCGGAACTCGCCGTCGGCGATCAACTGCTGCAGATCCTGATTCGTGGCCGCCACCACGCGCACGTCAACGTCGATACTGCGAGTGCCCCCCAACCGCTCGAAGCGCCGCTCCTGCAGCACGCGCAACAGCTTGACCTGAGTGGCCGCTGAGATGTCGCCTATCTCGTCGAGAAACAGCGTGCCGCCGTTGGCCATCTCGAAACGTCCCGGCTTGGCGGTCATCGCACCCGTGAACGCGCCTTTCTCGTAGCCGAAGAGCTCGCTTTCGAGCAAGGTCTCGGGCAACGCGCCTGCAGACACCGAGACGAACGGTTTGGCGGCGCGATCAGACAGGTCGTGGATAGCGCGGGCGATGAGCTCCTTGCCGGTACCGGACTCGCCGTAGATCATCACGGTCGCACTGGTGGGCGCGACTTTGCGCACCGTCTCGAGCACCTCACGCATCCGGCCGTCGGAGGCGACGATTCCCTGTACGTCGTATTCCTGCTCCACCTCTGCGCGCAGACGCCTGACTTCGTCTGCGAGTTCGCGGTAGTGCAGCGCCTTCTCGATGGCGAGCTTGAGCTCCTCCAAGTCGAAGGGCTTGGTCAGGTACTCGCTCGCCCCGGCCTTCATCGCCTCGACAGCGGTCGCCACGTTGCCGTGCGCGGTGAGCATGATCACCGGCGTGGTCACACTCTGGCTTCGCAGCCTACGCAAAACCTCCATGCCGTCAGGTGCAGGCATGCGGTGGTCGAGGATGATCACGTCAGGTTCCTGCTCGGCGACCGCACTCAGGGCGCTCTTGCCGTCGGCGGCTTCAACCACCTCGAAGCCCTCGGCACTCAGCGACTGGGCCAGCACCCAACGCATGTTCTTCTCGTCATCGGCGATCAGAATCCGCTTCACGTGTCTCCTCCGATGGTTGCACTCACGCGATGACCGCAGGCAGGGTCACCACGAAGGTCGTCCCGCCAGCCTGGCTCTCGACCTCGATGTGTCCGTCATGTTCGTCGATGATCCGATGAACGATGGTCAGTCCCAGACCGGTGCCCTCGGCCCGTTTGGTGAAGAAGGGGTCGAACACCTTGGGAAGGTCCTCCGGGTTTATTCCCGGGCCGGTGTCTTTCACGCGGATCGTCACGTAGTCGCGATCACTGCTGGTGGTGATCGTGATATCACCACCGCTGTCCTCCATCGCCTGCACGGCGTTGGTGACAAGGTTCAGAAAGACCTGCTTGAGCTGGTCGGGATCGCCGCTCACGGCAGGTAACCCGTCGCCTGCGTGGAAGTCGATGTGAACCGCGGCCTGCTTGGCGAAGCGGTTGGTGAACAACACGACATCCTCGATGACCGAGTTGACATCGGTGTGCAACAGCGTGGGCTTGCTGGGCCTGCCGAAGTCGAGCAGGGCCTTGATCACACGGTCGAGCCGGTCGATCTCTTGTTTGATGACCTCGGCTGCCTCGTTGATGCGGCCCGGGTCGCACTGGGCGTCCTCGAGCAGCTGGACACTCGCTCGGATCACGCCAAGCGGATTTCGTACCTCGTGCGCGACCCCGGCGGTCAGCTCGCCCATGGCAGCCAGGCGGTCGGCCCGGATCAGCTGCGCGGTCAGTGCCTTGATGTCCGAGACGTCCTCCATGGTGACCACAGCGCCAAGCACCGTGCCCCCAACCGCCCGCATGCGCGAGGTCGATGCCTGGATGTGAATCTCCTTGCCCGAGGGTGTGACCACGGTACACTCCCGAAGCGCCAGCGGAATGCGCCCGGACAAGACCTTGGCCACATCGCCGGAGATACCGCCGTCGTCTTTGAACAGCGACCCTATGGGCTTGGGAACCATCTCGAACTCAGACATGGCCAGCATGCGCTCCGCTGCGGGGTTCGCCGTCGCCACCGACCCGTCCGGACCCACGGTGAGCACTCCCGAGGTGATCGAGCGCAGGATCGACGCGGTGTAGTCCTGCACGTTGATCAGCTGTATCGCACGCTCCTCGAGTTTGCGGTATGCCTCCTCAAGCTGCATGGACACCTGCTGAAGCGAATGGGTCCGCTTCTCCTCCATGTCGCGCACCGCGCCGAACAGCAGCCCTGTGACGAAGAAGGACACGATCTCGAGCAGGTTGTCGAACCCCATCCCCGCGAAGTCGTTGAGCGATATCTCCGCGTGGATCATGAACGGCACCGCCGAGGCGACCGCCGCCAGCAGGCCACCCCGCTTGCCGAAGGTCCACGCGGCGTAGACGATCGGGATGAAGTACAGACGCCGGTACAGCAGGTGCAGCGGCAGGCTTTCCGAGGTGGTTCCGGTGAGCAGGTGCAGCGCGGTGATCCCGATCAGCATCCCCGCGATCGCCGCGATCGAGCGGGCATCGCGCGCCCGGTCACGACCCACCTGGATGCCGACGCCCAACGAGGTGGGCGATGGGGGTCGAGGCAGCCCGATGCGGTTGGGGCTCATCGGCGTTTTCTCGCCCACGACGGCTCGATGCCCATCTCTTCTCGGTACTTGGCCACGGTGCGGCGCGCCACCACGACGCCTTCGGCGGTCAGAAGCTCGGCGATCTTCTGATCCGAATACGGCTTGGCCAAAGGCTCGTCTCTGACGATCTCCTTCAGGCGCTGCTTGATCGTGGTCGCGGCCACATCCATACCGGTCGACGTGCGGTAGCCGCCGCTGAAGAAATGCTTGAGCTCGAACAGGCCGTAGGGCGTGGCCATGTACTTTCCGGTCACGCCACGCGAGACCGTCGACAGGTGGACGCCAATCTCGACGGCGACGTCTTCGAGCCGAAGCGGGCGCAGCGGCCCCTTGCCGTCCTCGAAGAAGTCCCGTTGTGCTTCGAGGATGATCTGCGTGATGCGCGAAACCGTGTCTTTGCGCCGGTCGACGTTGCGGATGAAGCTCTCCGCCGAGCGGATCTTGTCTTTCAGATAGCGCTTGGTCTCGTCGTCTGCCGTGGAGCCGGTCTTGAGCATCGCTCGGTACCGGGGCGATACCTTCAGCGTGGGAAGCGCCTCGTTGTTGGGGATGATCAGCCACTCGTCATCGAAGCGCCGGATCGTCACGTCGGGCACGATGTAGCCGGGCGACGGGCCCGGTGAGAATGCGCCGGCGGGACGCGGATTGAGCGAGCGCAGGAGCTCGACCAGCCGGCGCACTTCATCCTCGTCGATACGCAGTGCGCGCGCGACCTTGCGAAAATGGTTGCCGGCGACATCGTCGAGGTGCTCTTTGATGATGCGCGTCAGCAGTGGCTCGTCGAGCCCGAGCGACTCCATCTCCAGACACAGCGCCTCGGCCAGGTCCCGTGCGCCGACCCCTGGCGGATCGAGCTGCTGAACGGCATCAAGACCCTTCTCGGCATCTTCGACAGTCGCACCAACGAGTGCGGCGACCTCGTCCAGGGAGCCCGTGAAGAAGCCATCGTCGTCAAGGGAGCCCACGACCGCCATCGCCGCGTTGTGAAC
>CAYXQU010000228.1:0-3475 GCA_964467305.1 uncultured Eubacteriales bacterium | reverse complement strand
TATGGGGCTCATGTCACGGGCGTGTGCAGCACGGCCAACGTCGAGATGGTCAGGGAGCTGGGGGCCGACGAGGTGATCGACTACACCGTCGATGACTTCACGCAGGGCGACGCGCGCTACGACGCGATCCTGGACAACGTGGCCAGCCACTCGCTTTCGGCAACCCGGCGCGCCCTGGTGCCCGGCGGGATACATGTCCCCAGCAGCGGGCACGGAGGGATGAGCTGGATCATCGCGGCGGCGGTTGTCTCGGTGTTCGTCCGCGAACAGGGTCAGCCGTTGGTCGCGACGACCAACAGCGCTGATTTGGCGGCGCTCGCCCAGATGATCGACGCGGGTGCGGTGGCCCCTGTCCTCGAGCGGGTCTACCCGTTCGATCAGACCGTCGAGGCCTTCAGTCACATAGACTCGGGTCACGCGCGCGGCAAAGTCGTCATCACGATGGAATCGAAAGTGCGGTGAGCGCAGCTCAGGAATGAGCGGCGTCAGCGCGATAGTCGGTTTACCTCGGGGTATCTTCGAAGAATCAGTTGCAGCCAAAACTGCAGGGGGCCAGCCCACATGCCGTTCCACATCACTTACAACGAGGCCGATGCAATCGTCGAATGCGTCTACGAGCCGCCGTTCGTGAGGTCCGACTTCCCTGCCGCGCTGCGGGAGAACCTGCAGTTCGCAGCTGAGCACGGGGCGCTCCTGTTCCTGGGGGACTGCAGGATGCTCACGGCAGCGGCTGACATCTTCGATGTGTACGCAATGGTCGAGGAGCTCGATACGCTCAACGTTGACCGGCGGATGCGAGAGGCCCTCATCATCCCGCCCGACCCACGCTCAGAGCAGGCATTCGACTTCTTCGTGACCGCTACGTCCAACCGCGGGCTCACCGCCGCCGTCTTCACCGACGAGGGCAGGGCTCGCGAGTGGCTCCGCGAGCAAGGCGAGCAGATTCGCAAGGCAGCTGGGTAGGAACACGACACGTCGAAACTCCCCATGAAAGGCGAGCAGATGCCGCAACCGCAGTTCGAGTCGATCGATCACTACATCGCTGAGTCCGGCTTCCCTGATGACGTTCGCGAGCGCCTTGAGCGCGTTCGCGCGCTGATTTCCGGCCTCGCCCCCGAGGCCACCGAGACGATCAGCTACGGGATTCCCACCTTCGATCTGGCTGGCAAGCACCTCGTGCACTTCGCAGGCTTCGCCAAGCACGTTGGCATCTACCCAACGCCCAGCGGCATGACGGCGTTCGATGAGGAGCTGTCGCAGTACAAGCGCGGCAAGGGCTCGGTCCAGTTGCCGCTGAACCAGCCGCTCCCCGAGGACCTCATCAAGCGCATCGTCGAGTTCCGGATCGCCGAAGTGACCGGGAAGTAGCAGGCGGGGGTCGCAGACAACATGATGGCCGTGTTCCTGCGGGGCATCGCGCACGTGCCTATGGCGCCGCTTCGCGACAAGCTCACCCGAGCAGGCCTCAAGGAGGTGCGCAGTTTCGGCGCCACCGGCAACTTCGTCTTCGACATAGATGCTCCGCCGGTTGCGCTCGAAGAGCTGATCGAGGACGCCACCGGCTCAGAGGCCTTCGTTCGCACGCGTGCCGAGCTCGAGTCCATCGTCCGCAGCGACCCGTATGCGGGGCTTGCCGGCGCCGGTGTCTTCCTGGCCAAGGCCCCCATCCCGGCTCAGGTGGCAGCGCGCTTCACCCAGCCGGGCTTCGACGGGCCCGCACCGGTGATCGACGGTGCGGTGGTCTACCTGGTCTATCCCATCCACCGGCCCGGCAAGCAGGCCAACATCGACTTCGAGCGCGAGCTGGGGGTCCGGGGCACCATGCGGGCCTCTCGGGTCGTCGCGCGGGTCGCGAGCCTCATGCAAGCATGAACCACCGGGGGTCCGCCGCGAGCAGCGACGAGCACCCATACGATCCGATCAACTACGACAGGCGGTCCCTATGTGCAGAAACATCCACGTGCTGTTCAACTTCGAACCGCACGCCACCACCGAGGAGATCCGCGCCGCGGCACTCCAGTACGTGCGCAAGGTCAGCGGCTACGCGAAGCCGTCGGTGGCCAACCAGGCCGCCTTCGACCAGGCCGTTGACGACGTCGCGCAGGCCACACAGCGTCTCATCGACTCGCTCACCACGAGCGCCCCTCCTCGGAACCGGGAGATCGAGATCGCGAGAGCCAAGGAGCGCGCCGCGCGCAGGTTCGGCTGACGCCTCGACCGCTGACGGCCGTCGTCGCGTGCTAGTGGAAGTCGCCGGTGTCGTGCAGGGTCTCGATCTCGCCCTTGAACGCGCCTACGAAGGGCTCAATCGTGGGCATGGGCGCCTCTTCGGTCAAGGCGGCGGCCGCCGTGCTCATGGCGTCGTAGGCTATCGACGCGGCGGTGATGTCGTGCTCCGCGTCGTCTTCGGCGGCTGCGGTGAGCTCGGTCCACGACGCGTCGATGTCGGCGAGCACGGCCTGGACGTCTGCGAGAGGTGCGTCCGAACCAAGCATGTAGAACGTACCGAAGTGCTCTTCGAGCTCGTGGATCGCCCCGTCTACGCCCTCGTGCCCGTGGCCGTGCTCTTCAGGCTCGGCGGTCGTGCAGCCCGCGAGTCCGAACACCGCCAGCGACAGTGCAACCATGATCAACAGCAGCTTCTTCATCAGTGGCCCCATCCGCTCGTCTCGAATACGCGGTGAGAGCCGCCGCCAGCGGGCAGCCCCCGTCGCAACCTGCTGCGACCTTAGCATGTACGAATTAGAATGAGAACTATTCTCACTTAGCTTCGGCACTTCGGGGGTACCTACTTCCTCGATGGCCCCGTCCAAGGAGTGCGCTCATGCGCCGCACCAAGATCGTCGCAACGCTGGGTCCGGCCACAGACTCGCCTCCTGTTCTCAGCGCGATCGTCTCGGCGGGGGTCGATGTCGTGAGGCTCAATGCCGCGCATTCGACGCTCGAAGAGCTGGAAGGCCGGCTCGATGCGGTTCGCGAGGCTGCGCGCGGAGCAGGGCGCAGGGTGGGCGTGCTTGTGGATCTGCCCGGTCCCAAGGTGCGCGTTGGCCAGATCGCGCCGGGCACGGTGCTCGCCGTTGGCCAGGAGTACCGGCTGGTGGGCAGCGACTGTGTGGGCGACGCGTCTCATGCCTGCGTGACGCACGCGCAGCTCGCAAACGACGTCTCGCCGGGCGACCGCGTGCTCATCGACGACGGGCGCATCGAACTCGCCGTCCTGTCTGCCGCACGCGGCGAGGTGCTGACTCGTGTGGTGACCGGCGGGCCTCTGACCTCGAACAAAGGCGTCAACGTACCCGCGGTCACGCTGTCTGTCGCGCCTATCACCCCACTCGACCAGCGTGTCGTGGAGTGGGCGCAGCGCGCGCAGGTCGACTGGCTGGGGCAGAGCTTCGTGCGGTCCGCCCACGACGTCGATGCACTGCGGGCGCTCATGACCCAGCGGCCCATCCCCATCGTCGCCAAGATCGAGAAG
>CAYXQU010000227.1:0-3503 GCA_964467305.1 uncultured Eubacteriales bacterium | reverse complement strand
GGCTTGAGCGGCAGCTGTCTCACGAGGGGCTCGATCCCTTGCTCATCGAGGGGTTCGAACTCGAAGTGCGGACGCACTCGGAGGCAGCCGCTCGCGTGCGCTCCGGGAGCGCCGATGTCGCCGTGGGAGTCCGCGCTGCAGCCAAGCAGGCCGAGCTGGGCTTCGTGCCGCTGTTCAGCGAGCGCTATGACCTGGTGATGCCCACCGAGATCTACCAGACCGAGGAGGTCGAGCGTGTCGTGGGTCGCCTTCACGGTCGCCCCTTCCAGTCGGCTGTGGCGAAGCTGGCCGGCTACGACGTTCATGCCACCGGTGAGGAATACCGCGTCGCCGTCTGAGGGCGCGTTTCGGATTGCTACAAGAGAGGAGTGTTCCATGCGCAGAACGTTTGGACTCGCGAGGAGGGTGTTGGGTATCGCCCTGACACTCGCGCTCGCAACGCCTATGTGGGCGGCGACACCTGCCATGGCAGTGGGCGAGGACTTCGTGGGAGGTCCGTCAGCCGATGACATGCCGCTGTTCATCCCCAACGACCACACCCCGCAGGCGATCCGCTTCAGCGCCACGGGGCTGCTGCCCAACACGCCTTACGAGGTGAAGGTCCGTCTGAGTCCCAACGAGTCGCCGTCGGGCAACCAGAATCGGGGCTTCACCTGGAACCCCACCACCCAGAAGTGGGTCATGAACCGCGGTCCGCTGTGGGGCGAGGGCAACTACCCCACGGTGACCACCGATGGCTCGGGAAACATCCCCGTCAACGAGTGGTTCTACTTCAAGTTCGGCAACGAGAACGACTCGGGCACCTATTACATCATCGTCACGCTGAACAGCGGAGGTGACGGTACCGCCCAAAACGCTGTAACCAAGCCCATGGTCACCGTGCTCGACATGAAGACGAACGGCACGCGCATCCACAACGGCACGACCGCCGTGACCAACACGGGCTAGGACGCCTATCGCGCATCGGTCACGACAGACACTGCCGGCAACAACAAGACCGGGGTCTTCTCGGTGATCCGTACAGAGCAAAACGGCGTGGACGACGACAGCAACGGTGTCGTGGACGACGAGGACTACGGTCCTGTTGGCGCGCGTGGCGACTTCCTCATGGCCGCCACAGCAGGAGCGTCTGTCGATGTGTGGGTCCAGAGCACCAAGAAGAAGGAGAATCTGGTACTGGGCGGACCCGATGAGAACATCGCCATCGATGCCGCCGACACAACCGCGCCCACCAAGCCCACCGGCCTGATGGCCACTCCTTCCAACAAGAAGATGGCACTGTCGTGGGACGCTTCGACCGACGCGAACGGGATCGAGTACTACGAGGTCTACCGCTGGCAGAACGTGAACGCGGTGGAGTACACCGCGGTTCACAGCCTGCTTGCGACCACGACGGCCACGAGCTACGAGGACCTCACCACGACGCTCGATGGCGAGGAGTACAACTACGAGGTCCGTGCCGTCGACCCTTCGACCAACGGGAGCGCCGCGTCTGACAAGGTGACCGCCACCGCCATCGCAGATGCCCCCGCCGTATCGGCATCCGTGAGCGGGACTCCGGGCTACAGCGGCTGGTTCAGGAAGGGCGTGACACCCAAGGTCACCATCACGTCTTCGAGCACCAAGAAGTACGCGTGGAACAACCCGGGCGCGACGTTCGCGACGTACACGTCTGCGCTCACCGTGCCCGAGGGCGTCAACACGCTCTACTACTACGCGGTCGACACGTTCGGCAACGAATCGGACGTCAAGCAGTTGACCGTGAAGTACGACTCCAAGGCCCCGGTGCCCACGCTTTCCGCGCCCACCTTCTCCACCGATCAGAGCGCCGGCACCAAGTTCAACGTCACGTGGAACAGCAGCGACACCGCGGCTTCGTCGCCGTTCGCTACCTATGAGTTCGAGCTCAAGGGCGCCGACGGCACCTTCGTGATGCCCACCACGGGCAAGTCGGCCACGCTCACGGGCGTTGGCGGACGCACGTACTCGTTCCGCGTCCGTGCCAGAGATGCCGCCGGCAATACGAGCGCCTGGACCTCTGTCAAGCAGACCACGGTGCCCTACGACAACGCGAGCCTGAAGTTCACGAAGTCCACCAAGTGGAAGAAGTCCTCGGTGAGCTCGCTGTACCGCGGATCGAGCCGGTACACGACCACCAAGGGTGCGTACGCGACCATGAGCTTCAAGGGTGGCGCGGCTGCGTATCTGCTCACGACCACCGGGCCCACACGCGGCAAGGTGAAGGTCTACGTGGATGGCAAGTACGTGAAGACGGTGAACCTCTACTCAGCGTCCACCACGGTTCGCAAGGCCATCTTCCTGAAGTCCCTCAAGGGATCAGGCACACATACCGTCCGTCTGGTCGCAGCCCCCACATCGACTCGCAAGCGGGTCGACATCGATGGACTTGCAGTCAGGCGCTAGTAGCGGCGCACCAGGGTCTGGCCGAAGCCCTGTCATAGCGCTGGTGGTGACCGTCGCCATTCTGTTGGCGGCGGTCACCACCGCATGGTTGCTCGAGATCTCAGCGCCTGAGGATGTCTACTCGGTGACGGTGTTCGTCGACGAGCAGGCGGTCGCTGAGTTCTCGGCTCAGGATCTTGCCGCGATGGAGCAGGTCCACATCGTGGCCCAGGGCCAGAACCAGGTTGGCCCGTCGCTGCTGTCGGTGCTTGCGGCTGCCGGTATCGACTCCTTCGAGGGGTTGGTCATCAGGGGCCAAGGCCTGCGTGACGACGGGATCATCGAGCTCACTCGCTCGGAGGTCACCCCGGATGTCGTGCTCGACTTCGCCGAGAGGGGCACCGTGAAGATATGCAGTCCGGATATCTCGTGGGCCGACCGGGTGCGTGACGTACAGGTGATCGAGGTCAGGTGAACGAAGTCGCCACAACAAGCGTCCGGTGGGGCCTTTCGCTTCGCGCCCGGGTGATCATCGCGCTGGTGAGTGCATTGATCATCGGAGCGAAGTTCTACCTCCGCATGCCGCTTCACATCCCCGGACACTCCGGGCTGTTCTGGATGGCGCTCATGGTGGTGGGCGTGGGGCTGGTGCGAAGGCCCGGGGCCGGCACCCTGATCGGGTTGCTTACGGCGCTTCTGGCCACAGCGCTGCTCCCAGGCAGGCAGGGGCTCCTCACAGGGGTCAAGTACTTCATCCCCGGGCTGCTCTTCGACATACTCGTGCCTCTGCTGGGTGGACGTCTCGACCGCACCACGGTGGCCGTGGTCATCGCGGCCGCCGCAAACGTCGCCAAGCTCGCGACCGCCTACGTCATCGGCCTGGTCGCAGGCATCCCCAGTGGCTTCCTGGCGCTCGGGTTGGGGTTCGCAAGTACGACCCACTTGGTCTTCGGCGCGCTGGGAGGGCTTCTGGGATCGCTTGTGCTGCGCAGGTTGCTCAGGGCCGGGATAGGCGATGCGTTCCCCCAAGCGGCCGCTGGCCCACCCGCGTCAGGCAGGCAGGACGGTACGGAGTGAGATGCCGCGGCACAACCTTGGTG
>CAYXQU010000226.1:0-3532 GCA_964467305.1 uncultured Eubacteriales bacterium | reverse complement strand
CACGGAGACCGCGAACCTGATGCGCACTCTGGCGGCCGGCGGCGCAGATGTCGTGCTGTGCGCCTCGAATCCGCTGTCGACGCAAGATGATGTGGCCGCAGCGCTTGTGCAGCACTACGGGATCCGCACCTACGCGATCAAGGGCGAAGACACGGAGTCCTACTACGCCCATATCGATGCGGCGATCGCCCACAAGCCGCAGCTGACCATGGACGATGGCGCCGATGTCGTGGGTCGCATCCACGCCGAGCAGCCCGAGGCGCTCGAGTACATCATCGGCGGCACCGAGGAGACCACCACCGGAGTCATCCGTCTCAAGGCGATGGCGGCCGATGACGCACTGAAGTACCCGATCGTCGCGGTCAACGACGCCATGACCAAGCATCTGTTCGACAATCGCTACGGCACCGGTCAGTCCACGCTCGACGGGGTGATCCGGGCCACCAATCGTCTGCTCGCCGGCCGAACACTCGTGGTGTCCGGCTATGGCTGGTGCGGACGCGGCGTGGCGATGCGCGCATCCGGTATGGGCTCCAACGTCGTGGTGTGCGAGGTAGACCCGCTCAAGGCGCTCGAGGCGGTCATGGACGGCTACCGCGTGATGCCGGCTGTCGAAGCGGCGAAGATCTGCGATGTGTGGATCACGGTCACCGGCGACCTCAACGTCATCGACACCGGCGCGTTCGAGGCGATGAAGGACGGTGCCATCATCTCCAACTCCGGCCACTTCAACGCTGAGATCAACATCCCCAAGCTTCGCGAGATGGCCGTCTCGGAACGTGAGGTCCGCCCGCTGGTCGAGGAGTTCACCATGGCGGACGGTCGCGTGATCTACCTGCTCGCCGACGGACGCCTTGTCAACCTCTCGTGCGCCGAGGGTCACCCCGCGAACGTCATGGACATGAGCTTCGCGAACCAGGCGCTGTGTGCCGAGTATATGGTCCTCAATGCAGCTTCACTCGAGCCCGGCGTCTACGGAGTGCCCGAGGAGATCGACGCGGGCATCGCCGCGCTCAAACTGGCGAGCATGGGTGTCCAGATCGACGAGCTCACCGAGGAGCAGCAGGCGTACCTGTGCTCTTGGGAAGAGGGGACCTGCTAGACCATGACTGTCAACGACATCCCCAAGACACTGTGGTGGGGCGAGGCCGAGGACGGCTCCGGGCGCCCTGCGGTGTTCATGATCGACCAGACCCGTTTGCCCCTGCAAGGTGACGTACTGCAGTGCAACACCTACGACGGCGTGTGTGTCGCGATCAAGACGCTCGCGGTCCGCGGTGCGCCCGCGTTGGGCGTCGCAGCAGCCTTCGCCATCGCCCTGTGGAGCGAGACCGATGGCGCCGAGATCCTCGGCACCGATGAGTACCTGTACCGCTTGAGTGAGATCGTCGATGAGGTCGTCGAGACGAGACCCACAGCAGTCAATCTCGCATGGGGCGCCGAGCGAATCCGATCGCTGGCGATAGGCAACGGCGGACTCGAGGTGGGAGAGATCCGCGCGCTAGTGCTTGCCGAGGCGCTCAAGATGGCCACCGAGGACGAGGATCGCAACCGTATCCTGGGCGAATTCGGCGCAAGCCTTCTGGGTGAGAACTCGAAGGTGCTCACGCACTGCAACGCCGGCTCTCTCGCGACCGCCTTCTTCGGCACGGCACTGGGCGTGATCTTCACCGCCCACGAGCAGGGCAAGATCGAGCACGTGTGGGTGGACGAGACCCGCCCCGTGAACCAGGGCGGGCGTCTCACCGCATGGGAGCTGCGGGTCGCCGGCGTGCCCTCGGCACTCATCGCGGACAACATGGCGGCTTCGGTCATGCGCAATGGATGGGTCGACGCGGTGATCGTAGGCGCCGACCGGATCTGCGCCAACGGTGACACCGCGAACAAGATCGGCACCTACGGGTTGGCAGTCCTTGCCAAAGAACACGGCATCCCATTCTACGTGGCGGCTCCCAGCTCGACGATCGACCTGACCCTGTTCGACGGCTCACAGATTCCCATCGAGGAGCGCGACCCCCGCGAACTCGAGGGCTTCACTGTCTCGGGCTTCTTCGAGCCCGACAGTGCCGAGGCGACCCGCGCCTTCGACCTGCTCACCGACAAGGGCCCGTATCAGGTCCCGCTGACCAAGGGCCACCAGATGATCCTGGGGCGCAAGGGCGGTGCCTACACCTTCGACGCGTGGTTCAAGATGACACCGCCTGGGGTCGAGATCTACAACCCCGCCTTCGATGTGACGCCGGCCGAGTACATCACGGCGTTCATCACGGAGCGCGGGGTCATCACGCCCGATCCGGACTTCGAGACGCACCTCGCCCTGAAGTGCATGGGTAGTGGCGCTCTTCACGAGCTCGATATCAACCGGTGACCTGAGCGATGGCCACTGCAGGCCTGACCGAGACGATCCTCACGTTCTCAGCGATCGTGGGGATCGGCGCGGTTCTGAGGTGGTCCGGGCTCTTGGCGCAATCGGATGCCAAGGCTCTCAACGCTGTGATCGTCTATGTCGGGTTGCCCGCGTTCGTGTTCGAAGCGGTTCACGGGACTGCGCTGAGCACCGCGCACGTGGGCGTGGTGGGCGTGGCGTGGGTGGTCTTCTTGGTGACCCTTGGCTGCGCTTGGCTCGTCCAGCGAGCTCTGAAGATGCGCAAGGAGCGCGCCGGCAGCTTCATGCTCGTGGCTTCACTGGGCAACACCGGCTACCTGGGGTATCCGCTCACCGCGGCGCTGTTGGGATCGGCGGCTGTCCCGTATGCGGTCTTCTCGGACGTGTTCGGCACCGTGGTCGCCTTGGTGACCGTCGGGCTGCCCATCGCTGCGAGCATGGGCCGCAACGGCGCTCGACGTCCAAGCGTGATCAAGGAACTCATCACGTTCCCTGCCGTGATCGCATTGGTCGCGGCACTCGCGCTGCGGTCGGTTGCGGTGCCGGATCCGGTAAGCGATGGGTTGGGCCTACTCGCTAGCATGGTCGCACCGATGATCATGTTGTCGGTGGGGCTTTCGCTTCGGCCAGGAGTCGTGCTCGGCGCTGCCGGGGTCATCGCTGTCGCAGTCGCGCTCAGACTGCTGGTCGCCCCGGCGCTGGCGTGGGGTGTCGGAAGCGTGGTGCTCGACGGTACGGCGCTTCGTGTCGCCGTGCTTCAGGCGGGGATGCCCAGCATGATGCTCACGTTGGTCGTGGCCGAACGCTATGGGCTTGACACCGAGTTCATCGCAGGTGCGCTGTTCGTGAGCACGCTGGCGGCGGCATTCACGCTGCCTCTCGTCCAACACATCGCGTTCTGACGGCCGCGCACCTCCAACTGGCAGGAGGTGCGCGATCGGAGCGCTCGATTCTCTTCTTGAGCTGCTTGCGCCCACCAGGTGCGCCGGCTGTGAACTACCGGGTTCTGTTCTGTGCGACACGTGCGAACGGACGCTGCCGCGTGTCGAATTGGCTCGCTCATGCCCATGGTGCGGAGCACCGTTCGGTGCTCTGGTGTGCACAGAGTGCTGGCGGACCGTCTTCGCCTTCGAGCGAACCGTCGCG
>CAYXQU010000225.1:0-3560 GCA_964467305.1 uncultured Eubacteriales bacterium | reverse complement strand
GTCGAGAAGGGCTCGGTGTCCACGCCCAGCAGTCGCAACGGGACCGTCGCCGAGAACTGCGGCTCGTCTCGGCCCGGAACGCTTGCGAGCAGCGAGGCAGGGAGCGCTTCGCCGGCGGTGGGGAGCGCGTGCTCCAGCGCGAGGCGGAACGTGGCCGAAGGCACGTTGGCCGGCCGAACTCCCGCAGGCTGCCACGTCAGGCCGCCGCCGCGCAGTCCCGCCGCCCCTGCGGTGCCGTCCTCCCCGGACGGCTCGAGTACCGCAGCCTGTGCAAGACCGATGTCGGGCACGAGTTCGCCCGTCGCCGGGTCGAGCACGAACACGCGCAGGTCGATGTCGATCGTAGCCGCCGAGCCATCGGCGCGCAGCCCGAATGCCCCCGTGGACGGGTCGACATTGGCGCGGTCGACGAAGAGCCCCTCCTGACCCACGATGACCTGGACTTCTCGGCGAAGGGGCTCGAACCCCTCGGCGGTCGCGACCACCACGAGGGTGGAAGCCGTCTGCGGACGAGCCGGATCGAGTCGATCGCCCGCGCTCTCGGTGATGGTGAGCGTGGCTGTCGATGAGCCGGTCGCCTTGATGTCGGGGGTAGCGATGAGTTTGGCCCCCTCGCGCCACTGGGTGTCAAAGCTCCAGCTCGCACCCCCGTCTGGTGCGAGCCACACACTGACCTCGGCGGAGGAGCCCGAGCCGGCGGCGAGCGTCACGCTGTCAGGGCGCGCGTCGATCTCCGGCAGCGGCTCGAGCTCGATGGCCACGAGTTCGGTCAGCACCTGCTCGCCTACCTGCGCGGTGACGCGCACCAGCACGCTCTCAGGCGGCTTGACCACACTGGTCGGGTCGGGCTGAGAGGCCACCACCGTGACGGCACGACCCGCCTCGTAGTCGACAGGCACGGAGATGTCGAGCCACTCGGAGTCCTCGGCGAATGCGATGGTTGCGCGCACGGCAGCCGGGTCGAGCGCGGGGTTCTCGGCATCCGCGCCCAGAAGCTCGACGGTCGCCACCAGCGTCGCTCCCTGGCCGCCCTGCGTGCGGAGCGGAGTCGCGGGTTCGAGCCGGGCGACGATGCGGCTCACACCTGCGACCGCCACAGGGACCGACGCGGTGGTGCTACCCAGCGGGGCGCGTGCCTCCACGGTGATCGCAGCGCCCAGCGCCACCTCACCGATCTGCGCGATGGAGGTCGACAGCGTGCCGTAGGCTGTGGGCGGCTGCGCGACAACGCCGGCGGGAACGTGCAGGACGACCGCCACGTCGGAGGCGGAGCGGTAGCTGCCGTCCGGCATCACCGCGAACGCCTGTGCCGAGAAGGGCGCCGAGTGCTGTGCGCTCACGATGAGCCGACCCGTCGAGAGCTGCAGCACGTACCCCACCGGCTGATCGGGCGCGGGCTGATCGGCATCGGGCGTTTTGGTGCGGCCGCTCGCTGCGGCGCCAGCCAGAGCTATCGCGGCCGCTGCGACCGCAGCGAGTCCGCCCGTCACGGTCCGCCAAGGCGAGGTGCCGCCGTCACTACCGGGCACGGCTGCGGAGGCCACCGAGGCACCCGAGGCGTTGAAGCGCAGTGACGCGAGTACCGACTCGATGTCGCTTATCATCGCGTTGAAGTTGGCGTCGGTCTCGTCGCTGGCGATGTACCCGCCGCCGGAGACATAGATGCCGCCGTCCTCGGTGGGAATCCAGTACTGGTACTCCGTCTGGAACCAGTTGCTGTGGTTGCCGGCATCGGGATCGGCGTAGTCTTTGAACACGCCAATGTTCGACCAGGCCTCAAGGCCGCCGAGCGTCGTCTTCTTGGCGCCGGTCCACACGTAGTCCACCTGGACGGCAACCTGGTCGGCACTGCCGTAGAGCGTCACCGAGCCGCCCGAGCGTTCGGCGAAGTCCTCGAACGAGGTGTAGTAGCGCTCTTCCGGCTGGCCCGTGTACGGATTCGTGGGCGTCTTGAGCCTGACGCTCACGTCCGCGGTGCCGCCCCACTCCATCCAGTCGGCTTCGTTGTACTCACCACTTGCCGAGAACGAGTCCTCATCGTTACTGCCAACCGTCCAGAAGTCCGGAACATCGTAGCTGGTGACGAGGCTCTCGGCCGCCAGCGCGACCATCGGCACAGCGAGGGTGACCGCGAGCAAGGCGAGTGTCAGGGCAGCCACGGCTCTGCGGGCGGCGGCGCGGCGGCGGGCGCTTATCCGCATCTAGGACCGCCTCCTCAGGGCCACCGAGGCCGTCTTGATCGCCATGATGAGAGCCGACGCGGTCGCTACCGCCATGGGCACCACGCTCATGAGCGGTGCTCCGCCACGGACGCCACCGACCAGCGTAACGACCAGCGAGCCTACCTGCACGAGCGCGGTCACGAGAGAGACCAACCCGGTGACGGTACGCAGTGCCCCGCCCTTCGATCCGGTGATCAGCGAGAGGATCGCCGTGAGTGAGCCAGCCACGACCCGAGGGACCGCCGCAGCGACCGCGCTCGATCCGCCCGATAGCCCTGCGACAGCAAGATCGAGCGCCGTTGTGGCTGCCAGCGCGAGCCCGGGCCTGCGCAGTGAGGACTGAACCGCGTGGCGCACCGCCGGTGCCGCGGCGCTCGCCAGCATCGCTCGCAGATCGGGTGTCTGACCGGCGATGACCGTCTGCCATGGAAGCATCGCTGTCATCGATGCGATCGGAGCGACCGTCTGCATGACGGCACTGGGGGACACCGGCTTGCTTGAGGCCGATGCGGAGCTGGGCGAGGGGCCGAGCCTAGGTTCTCCGCAGCCTCGGCAGAACTGGTCGGAGTCCTGAAAACGACCTCCACATCGCGTGCAGAACACCGCGGAACCCTCAGTCACGTGCGTCTCCCCTCCCGTTGCCCCCGCCAACTATACCGCTCAGACATCGCAGGGGGCCGCTTGGTGAGTGCGCGTACCACCGTCGTGGCGAACGGCGCCAGCTGCCCGGTGCCCAGACAAACAGATGCCCGCCCCCTATGGGGAACGGGCATCTTCGTGTCCTTCATGGCGGAGGAGGAGGGATTCGAACCCTCGAGACGGGGGTAACCCGCCTAACGGTTTTCGAGACCGCCGCATTCAACCACTCTGCCACCCCTCCGCGAGGTGACGCCTGTCGCCCGGAGGCGACAGCGGCAAAGACGGAGTATACCGAGCTTGCATCGCGCGGGCAACGCGCAGGGGGTCACCCCGCGCCGCAATCGAGCGTTACTCGGCATCCCCAGCTCCCACCCACTTTCTCCCAACATCGTGGGCATTGTGTGACGCTGCTCACAAATGGGGGCGAATCCACCCTCCATGGCTACAGGCTTGCTTCATGACGTGAGTAGGCGGTCTGACACACAGGCCCATCGACCCGCAAAGACCACCCGCCACCCGCACGGAGGTACTCATGCACGCACTGCCCTGGCGCGCCACCGCGCGCACTGCCCTGGCGCTCACTCTGCTGTTCTCGCTGGCGCTCGCTGCGCCAATAGGCGACTCTGCCGAGGCGAAGTCGCGCAGCCGCAGAAGCCGCACCTACCGCAAGCCAATCGCGACACCCACCCCGGCCCCGGC
>CAYXQU010000224.1:0-3560 GCA_964467305.1 uncultured Eubacteriales bacterium | reverse complement strand
AGGAACGCGAGAACAGAGAGGCGAGAAGGACCCATGTCCGTAAGCCATCCGTGCATCATCGCCGTCGACGCTGTCGGCGGCGATTTCGCGCCTTCCGAGGTCTTGGCCGGTGTGGAGATGGCCTTGGACCACGACCAGGCGGTCAACATCGCACTGACGGGTCCAGAAGACATCGTCGAGCCGTTCGCGTCGGGTCACCCCGGGCGCGTCAAAGCCGTGCCCACCACTCAGGTCATCGGGATGGACGAGCACCCGGCCACAGCGGTGCGCTCCAAGAAGGACTCCTCGATCGTGGTGGGGTGCCGTCTGGTGCGTGACCGAGAAGCTCACGCGTTCTTCTCGGCGGGCTCCACCGGTGCGGCGATGGCAGCCGCCACGCTTGTCATGGGTCGCATCAAGGGTGTGGCTCGGCCGGCGATCGCCGCTGTGTTGCCCACCGCCGGCGCGCCCACGATCTTGCTCGACGTAGGCGCGAACGCCGACTGCAAACCGGAGCACCTGGTGCAGTTCGCGCACATGGGTGCGGCGTACGCGGCGACAGTTCTGGGGGTCGAGTCGCCACGCGTTGCGTTGCTCAACATCGGTGAGGAGCCAACGAAAGGTTCGGTTCTCGCGCAGGAGACACACACGCTCATGGCAGGGCATGTTCCCGGTTTCGTTGGTAATGTCGAGGGTAGGGACGTGATCGCCGGTGTCGCCGACGTGATCGTCACCGACGGCTTCACCGGCAACGTCGCACTCAAGTTGCTCGAAGGCACGAGCAAGGTGCTTCTGGGCCAAGTCAAGACCGCCATGACAGCCACACCCCTACGCAAGGCCGCCGCTGCGGTCCTGGCGCCGTCGATGCGTGCGCTCAAAGCCCAGCTCGATCCCGATACCTACGGCGGCGCTCCGCTTCTTGGCGTTGACGGCGTGTGCATCATCGGGCACGGGTCATCGAACCGCACCGCGGTCGCCAACGCCATAGCCGTCGCGGCGCGCGCGACGCGCGGCGATCTCACCGGCAGGGTCGCCCGCGCGGTGTGACACGCGGTATGGTGCGAACGCGTGGACGTGCGGTATCCCATTGTGTACACTTCGCCGACCATCGTGCCGTAAGGCGCCGATCAGCTCTGGAGTCCTGACTCACGTGAACCAGCGATACGCACAGATAGCAGGCGTCGGTTCGTATCTGCCGAGCCACGTGCTGACCAACGCCGATCTTGAGGCGATGGTCGACACGAGCGATGAGTGGATCGTGTCGCGAACCGGCATCCTGGAACGCCGCATCGCCGCCCCCGAGCAGGCCACCTCGGACCTGACCACCGAGGCGTGCGTGAGGGCCATGACGTCTGCCGGTGTGTCCGCCGATCAGATCGACCTGTTCGTAGTGGGCACCGCCACACCGGACCACCTCATGCCTTCGACCGCGTGCGTCGCCCAGACCAAGCTGGGGCTGACGTGCCCTTCATTCGACGTGAACGCTGCATGCTCGGGGTTCATCTATGCACTGCAGGTGGGCGCATCTGCCATCGAATCGGGGCGCGCCACCACCGTGCTCGTCGCCGGCGCCGACACGCTCAGCCGGGTCATCGATTTCGAAGACCGCTCCACGTGCGTGCTGTTCGGTGACGGAGCCGGCGCCGTCGTTCTCACCGCAGGCGATGAGCCGGGCGTGATGTCGATCGTGCTTGGTGCCGACGGCAAGGGAGCCGAGCATCTCAAGGTCCAGGCGGGCGGCTCGGCCGAGCCGTGCAGCGCGCAGGCGCTCGCGGCCCGAAGCACCTACCTGAGCATGAACGGTCCCGAGGTCTTCAAGTTCGCCGTGCGTGTCATACCGCGGGCGACCATCGAGGCACTCGACGCGTGCGGCTACGCCGTCAGCGACCTTAGATGGCTTGTGCCGCATCAGGCGAACAAGCGCATTCTCGATACCGTTGGAGAGCGTCTCGGCATCGACGAATCGCGCGTCTTCAGCAACTTGGAGCGCACGGGGAACACGTCGGCGGCTTCGATACCGCTGGCACTGGACGACCTGTATACTAGCGGGCAACTTGCGCCCGGTGACCTGCTGGCGCTCGTAGGGTTCGGCGCCGGTCTGACATGGGGCGCAGCGGTTCTGAAGTGGACCGCACCCGTGCCTGACAAGGAGAGATGAGGGTTCATGGGGCTTCGCACTCGGTTGACCGAGCTGCTGGGAATCGAGCATCCGATCATCCAGGGTGGGATGGCATGGACAGCCACGGCTGAGCTTGCAGCTGCGGTGAGCAATGCGGGCGGCCTCGGCATCATCGGTGCCGGGCACATGCCCACAGACCTGCTCAGGATCCAGATTCGCAACGCCAAGGCAGCCACCGATAACCCCTTCGGCGTGAACCTGATGCTTCTCACACCGCATATCGACGAGCTCGTGCAGCTCGTTCTCGACGAAGAGGTGCCGGTCGTCACGACAGGCGCGGGCAATCCGGGCAAGTACATGGACGCGCTCAAAGCCAAGGGCATCAAGGTACTTCCTATCGCGCCGTCGACCGCGCTTGCGAAGCGTCTGGAGTCAATCGGTGCCGACGCCATCATCGGCGAGGGCATGGAGGCCGGTGGTCACATCGGTGAGCTCACCACGATGGTACTGACACCGCAGCTCGTCGACGCGGTCTCGGTGCCGGTCGTCGCCGCCGGCGGTATCGCGGATGGACGCGGGGTCGCTGCTGCGTTCGCGCTCGGAGCCGAGGGTGTCCAGGTGGGTACCCGATTCATGTGCGCCGAGGAGTGCACCATCCACCCGGCAGCCAAAGAGAGCGTACTCAAGGCCAAGGACCGCGACACCGTGGTGACCGGTCGTTCCACCGGCCATCCGGTACGCGTGATCAAGAACAAGCTCTCCCGGATGCTCGAGGAGCTCGATCGCGAGAACAAGATCGAGGAACTCGAAGAGTTGGGCAGCGGGAAGCTCGCCTTGGCGATGCGCGAGGGAGATACGGCCATGGGCTCGCTCATGGCCGGTCAGGCCGCCGCTATGGTGTGCGAGATACAGTCGGCAGCCGAGATCGTCGAGCAGATGATGGCTCAAGCCACCGAGGCCATGGCACGCATGGGCTCGATCGCGAGCGAGGGCTAGCCTCATGACGTGGCGTACTGCTTTCGTCTTTCCCGGACAGGGCTCCCAGCGCATCGGCATGCTCGACCAGCTGCCCGAGTCCGATGACCTCGCGCGGCTACTTGACGCCGCAGAGGCCCTGGCCGATATCGAGCTGCGCACCATCGCGATGATGGGCCCCGAGACCGAGCTTGCCGATACCCGCTGCGCACAGCCGCTGCTGTACCTGGCCGACTGGTGTTGGGCGACCGCACTGATCGACAGCGGGGTCTCACCCGATGTCGTCGCCGGGCATTCGCTTGGGGAGTTGGCGGCGCTGGCGATCGCAGGGGTGTTCTCGGTGGAAGCCGGTCTCGAACTCGTCGTCGAGCGCAGCAAGCTCATGGCGACCACTGCGCTGACCACACCGGGCACGATGGCGGCCGTCTTGGGCATGCAGCGCGATGCGGTGGCCAAGGCCATCGAGCCCATAGAGGACGTCTGGGTG
>CAYXQU010000223.1:0-3583 GCA_964467305.1 uncultured Eubacteriales bacterium | reverse complement strand
GTACCTTGAGGGTGGCCCGGTCGAGATCACCGCGGTGTACCCGGCGGGCATCATTGGCACCACCGCCGAGAACCTTCTGGCAGCTGCCGAAGGCGAGCTGGAAGAGTGGAGCGAGCTCTACCCCGCGTTCGCCGACGTCGCGGACTCCGAGGGCTTCGCCCAGATCGCCGAGTCGTTCCGCCAGATCGCCAAGGTCGAGGCGTACCACGAGCGCCGCTACCGCAAGCTTCTCGAGAACGTGGACGCCAAGACGGTGTTCGCCCGCGAGACCGTGATAAAGTGGAAGTGTCGCAACTGTGGCTACGTCCACGAGGGCGGCAGCGCTCCTGACGAGTGCCCTGCGTGCCACCACAGCCAGGCATACTTCGAGCTGTGGGTGGAGAACTACTAGGGCACCCAACGATTGCTCGGTACTCCCACGCCGAGCGACCCGCTCACATAAGCACGACGAAACAGCCGCCCCCTCAGAGCGGCTGTTTTGTCTCTAGTCGTCCCAGGCGTAGTTGTCCGGATCGGGGCCGATCCGGTGCCCCTGGTCGAGGCGATCGATGCGCTCGATCTGCTCGTCGGTCAGCTCGAAGTCGAAGACGTCGGCGTTCTCGGCAATGCGCGCATCGTGCACGGACTTGGGGATGGCCACGTGACCCTCCTGGATGACCCAGCGGATCGCGACCTGGGCCGGCGTCTTGTTGTGTGCATTGGCGATTTCGATCAGCTCGGGGATGTCGCACACGGCCCCGCGCATGATGGGCGCCCATGCCTCGAGCACGATGTCGTGCTCGGCGAGGTAGGCCTGCAGACCGGGCTGTTGGAGCCGCGGGTGGAACTCCACCTGGTCGACCGCGGGGCGTACCGTCGCGATCTGAAGCAGCGCATCAAGGTGGTGGGGCAGGAAGTTGCAGACACCTATCGCGCGGGTCTTGCCCGCCGCGAGAAGGTCCTCCATCGCCTTCCAGGTGCCCTCCATGTGCCGCTTCATGGGCCAGTGCACCAGGTAGAGGTCGACATACGACGTGCCCAGCTTGGCAAGCGAGCGCTCCATGGCTTCGAGCGTGGCGTCGTAGCCCTGCTCGGTGTTCCAGACCTTGGTGGCCAAGAACAGCTCCTCGCGCGGCACCCCGCTTGCGCGGATGCCGGCCCCCACGCCCTCTTCGTTGGCGTAAAGCGACGCGGTGTCGATGCTGCGATAGCCCCGCGCGAGCGCTGCGGTCACCGAGTGCTCGACCTCGGCTCCCGGCTGCGACTTGTAGGTGCCCAGACCGAAGCGCGCCATCTCGACGCCGTTGCTGAGCGTGATGGTCGAGGTGGGCGTCAGCTCCTTCACTGCGGACGCGCCTCTTTGCGCATCTGCGCCGCGAGCCACAGGCCAAGGAGTATCTCGGCAGCCACCCACACGAAGGCGAGCCCGGCGTCGAGCTGGCTGACCTGCATCTGCTCGCGGACCTGCTGGGCGGTCTCGCCGGTGCTCAGGCCTATGATGCCCAGCCCGGCCACCGACATGCCCAGCACCGCGATGCCAAACGTGCGCCACAGCTGCTGGCGCGCCATGAACTTGGCCACCGAGAAGCGCGGCGACGCGCCCGGAACCAGCTCAAGCCGGATCTGCTCCTTGCGCCACAGCATGCGCGTAGCGTTCATGCCCACGTACAGCGAGATCACGGTGCCTATGAACTGAGCGACCACCGTGATGCCCACGGCTGCCGAGGCGACCGCCGCCTGACCGCCCAGCCCGATGAGCGACACCAGGATGTAGGGCGTGATGAACCCGGCCATCCACAGCATGAAGACGGGCCACACGCCGTAGGCGACGCTCCAGATGAGCGGCAGCAACAGCGCGCCCCAGTTGAACTGGTTGAGCTCGGCCGGCATGTCTCCGGCGCCAAAGCCCAGTACCTCCGGGTCGATGGGCGCTGCGACCGGCGGCTCGATGGTGGGCTCGCCGGGATTGCCGGGGTCGAACATATCGGGTGCCTCTTCAGGCATGGATCACTCCTTCATCAGATTCTCGAAGTGTGACATACCCCAATGACGTCAACGGGCGAACCGCCCGGGCCGTTACCAACTCACCACACGCAAGCGGCGGTCGGACGCGTGTGCGCCGCTCACAGCGCCCCGACAAGCCGCGCGATGAAGCGAGCTGCCTGTGCAAGCTGCAATTCGTCCACCAGATCCGGCGTGTCGCGCGGCGTGTGCGAGATCTCGCCCATCACGGCGGCCAGGTCGCTTGCGGTGAGTGCGAGTGCGGGCACGCCGCGCATCGCGAAGATCATGTGGTCGCTCGCCGGCCACTGCGGGCCGGAGTCCACCAGGTCGAAGTCGCCCATGAGCGTGGCGAGCAGCTCGTGGGTGGCCTCGTCTACGCCGTACTCGGAGCAGTGCGTCACACCGCCCACCAGCCCCGCATCGTCGATGTTGATCATGAGCCGGACGTCGGACAGATCCGGGTAAGCATCGAGATAGGCGACCTCTCCGGGCGAGGCCACATGGTCCTCGCCATTGAACGGCAGGTACTCCACCGAGAAGCGCGTGGGCGTGTCGCCCAGCAGCTGGGCCACCGCAAGCAGCGTGGCGACGCCTGCCGCGTTGTCGAGCGCGCCGGGGGTGTCTGGCTTGGTGTCGACGTGCGCGGCAACGAGAATGCGCCCGCCCTGTTCGCCCGCCTTGCGCCCGATCACCTGCGTGCCAGATGACGGCACCACCTGTGACTCGATGCGGACGTAGGCGCTCTTGCCCACCTGCTGGTCCAGCCACTCGCCCGTCTCTTCGTCGAGGTAGGCGGTGGGTACGCCGAAGCCCACCTCTTCGATGAGCGGAAACGGCGACTGGGCGCCGGTGGTCTCGGAGCTCAGGCCCGTCGCGGCGACGATCGCGAGCGGTGCAGCGGCCTCGAGCGCGTGAGCGATGCGCTCGTCATCCGGATTCGAGTACCACGGGTAGCCGCGCGGCGTGAGCTGGGCTGCCGCGATCTCGCCGTGGAGCAGCAGCACGCATCCGCGCGCGTCGAGACCGTCAAGCCCACTGGCCGTCGAGACCGCGAGCAGCGTGCCGTGCGCGTCGGCCGCCGCCGAGAATGGTCCCGGATGCGCCGAGACAACCCTGCCACCCACCTCGATGGCGGCCACGCCATGGCGCCAGTCGCCCACCTCGAAGTCGAGCTGCTCGACCTCGGCGCCGGCCAGCTCGAGCTGCGACGCCACGTACGCGGTGGCGTCTCGGTTTCGCTGCGTGCCGGGGTGGCGGTCGCCAGCGGCGCACAGCGCCTCGACGTGTGCGCGGATCGAGGTGGCGAGCGGGTCTGCGGCACGGGTGTCAGGGGCAGCGGGCATCCCGGTCTCCTTCAGGACAAGGGGCATACGTTCCTATACCCGAAGCCTCCAACAGCGCGCCTGGCTCCCGCATCCGCGTCAACGGTTCGTCCACGACGGCGCGTTGGCCCGCACCGCCGGTGCCACAATCGGTGCCATGGACACACACGACACCCAGTCATCTCGGCGGCCACGCAAGGGGTGGCTGGCGTTCGCGGTGCTGTTCGCGGTACTCGCCGTGGTCGCATGGCGATACGCGCCGCGGCCCGCCACTCCAC
>CAYXQU010000222.1:0-3595 GCA_964467305.1 uncultured Eubacteriales bacterium | reverse complement strand
GAACAGCAAGGAGCTCGTGGTCGAGATCATGTCGACCATAGGTAAGCGGGGCCTGTCGTTGTCGAGCGAGTTCGCGCTGCTGCTCACGACGTTCGCGACGCTGCAGGCCCTAGGTTCCTCGGTGGATCCGCGCTTCCACTTCGTGGACTCGGTACAGCCGTTCGCACGCAAGATCGTGGAGGAGCAGCTCAAGCCCAAGAACCTCGCGCAGGGGTTCGCCTCGACGGTGCGCCGAACCACGCGTGCCCTGCAGAACCTGCCCGACAACATCACCCGCGCACTTCGCAGGGTGGGCGATGGCGACCTGCGCATGACGGTGCGGCCGTCCGGCTTCGATCCGCTGATGTCCCGCGTGGAGTCAGCAGTCGACCGGCTGGCTTTCGCGCTGGTGGTGAGCGCGTTCGTGGTGGGGTTCGCGACGCTGCTCGCGCGCGCGGACCTGCCATGGTGGATGGAGGCGATCGCGAGCTTCGCGCTCGTGTGCGCAGCCGGAGTGGGCGTGTGGCTGTTCGCCTCGATCATCTTCAGGCAGTTCCGCCAGCGCAAACACGACGAGTAACCGCACCAAGCCATACCGATAAGACAAACAGGCCGGGTTCCCTGACGGGTTCCCGGCCTGCGTATTCGTTGGTGGAGACGAAGGGGCTCGAACCCTCGACCCTCGGCTTGCAAAGGAGCCCGAGCGATTTGCAGGTGAGTCCTGCTGAGTACAGGATAGGCCCTCTGACCTGCTATAAGGTTGGAGGGCCTATCTACGTCACTGCATGCTGTTCTGGGTGATTCTGGCGCATTCTGATGACAGAATGCTTACAGCGGTTATCATCCCCATGAGTCGGTTTCTGTCCGGGGGAGGACGAGTTGAGTATGAGATCCAAGCAGAGCGACAAGTTCCCGATCATGAGCCTGCAGTTCCTGCACACACAGGCCAAGTTGTTGCTGACACCGGAGTATCAGCGCGGGCCAGTCTGGAAGACCTCACAGAAGCAGCTTCTTCTCGATTCGCTGATGCACGATTTCGACGTGCCAAAGCTCTACTTTCGTCGTATCGATCGCGATGGATACGAGTTCGAAGTGGTCGATGGTCAGCAGCGGCTGCGTACGATCTTTGAGTTCCTAGACGACGAGTTCAAGATCAAAGCCGACGCTGACCCTGTCGGCGAGCTTCGTATTGCCGGCAAGTTGTTTAGCAAGCTGGACACAAGCCTGCAGATGCGTCTCCAGCAAGTCAATCTCGATGTTGTGCAACTCATTGGCTACAGCGACGAGGATATCGAGGACATGTTCTTGCGCCTTCAGAACGGCACCACTCTGACGGCAGCCGAGAAGCGCAAGGCAATCCATGGAACAATGCGCGACGTCGTGGATGAACTGAGCAAGCACAAGGCATTCGAGCTGGTTGCCATACCGCCCTCACACGACGGTTATCAAGACGCTGTGGCGAAGGTACTGCATCAGCTTCTGGCCGGTGCAGTGACTGAGATCCGACCCACATCCATCGAGAATACCTACCGCCGATACCCCGCGATCACGATGGACAACCCTCAGGTTCTCCGTCTGAAGCGGTTCCTGACGTTCTTGACTGCTGCCTTCAAGGAGAAGCAGAGTCCGCGCCTGAAGAAGTACTCCTTCGTGACCCTCGGTGTACTAGTGCCTGAACTGCTCGACGCCTACGATCTGCAGACGCACGCATCCGAGTTCGCAGAAGCGTACTTGGACTTCGAGCTCGCGCGAGTGGAGAACGAGGGCCTTCCCGAGAACGAACAGGACTCCGCACTCTCCGCCTTCACCGACGCGGCCAGAAGTGACTCGATCCCTGCAATGAAATACCGCTTTGAGTATCTGCGCGACTACTTCCTGGCGCAGATCCCGGACTTGAAGGCCAAGGACCCGAACCGGGCCTTCACCGCGGATCAGCGCATGGCCATATTCAGGCGTGACCGGGGCGCGTGCCAAGCGCCGGGCTGCTCGGCAATCTGCGACGAGAACGACTTCCATGCCGACCACGTGATCCCGCACAGCAAGGGTGGGGCTACCTCCGTCGGGAATGGTCGCGTGCTGTGCCCGACCTGCAACCTCAAACTCGGGGCGAGCGGCGACTACTGAGACTCGTCTTGGCGCTCTTTGCCCCACGCTCGCCCAGAATCGCGCCTGCGTAAACGCACTTGTCCACAACCAAAGGACCGCGAGCTACCCCTTTCGGGCTCGCGGTCCTTTCTCCGTCGTAGTCAGCCTCTACCAACTGGTCGATCACGTGACCCAGACGTGACAAAGGAGCCTGAGGGGTTTGCGGGTAGGTCCTCTGAGTACACAATAGGCCCCTGAGCTGCAGAAAGATGGAGAGTGCATCTATTGTCAGCACACGATGATTCAGGTTGTTGTTGGGCATTCTGATGACAGGAGGCCTAAAGGCGCTACCTATGCCACCAGTCCATCAGTACCCGTGTCGTGCTCGCACAGAAGTCTCAGGAAGTCCTTGAGAGGATCGAACGCAGAATGGTGGAAGTCAACCTGCCCCTTCTGGGCAGCGATACCGATACTGTTTGACAGTCTGTCACAGAGTGCGAGGTGCACCTGCATTCGCCTCTTCGACGAAGCATTGGGCTTGAGTTCGCCTGCTGAGTCGATACACGTGAACAGCGCATCCACACAATTGCTCGCTGCACCACCGCCGAACGACTCCAGAACCATGTCCTCCAGCATGCCCGGACGACCTCCGCCTGGCATCACGTAGACTGCAGTACACGGTGAGTTGACCGTGGTCAGCTCACTCGCCGCGGTAGGCGCATCAAGGCCGCAATTCTTCAGATTACTGGCTATGCTCGCGAACGCTCCTCTGGCATCGGTGTCCGCATCCCGTATGATCCCAAGCACCTCGACGTCTGAGAAACCCGGCAAGAGCATGACCACGGGAAGCATTCTCGCGAACTGCTGCGCTCCGCCGCATTGGACCACCTGCAGACTATCCTCCAAGCCCATCGCATGCAGCATCTTCTCGAGCAGCGTGACCTCGTCTTTGCCCTCGACTAGCAGCAGTCGGGTGCAGTGGATCCTCTCAATCTCGTCCGGCATCTAACGAACCTCGAACCCTGCTTCGAGCGAATCCTCCAACTGCTCCCGCGTGTATGTCATGGCTCGCAACTGCCGCGCCTTAGTGCGCTCAAGCCTGCACAATGCGAAGTCATACCTTTCCATGGCGGAGAAGGCCCTGTGTGCCGCCACCACACATTCGCGGCTGTGGCTTGTCGCCACCACTTGCACATCAAACTCAGTTGCGGCCATGTGAATAGCACGCCACATGGGCTCAAGCGTCTCGTAGTAGATTCCGTTTTCGATCTCGTCCACTAGCAGCAGCCCGCCAGATGCGTCTGACATGGCGAGGACGATACTGGCCAGATGAATGGCGCCGTCACCGAGCAGCCACAATGGAACCATACGGTCGCCGCCTGTGTCGGCGTATACGCTAAGTTTGTCGTCGTGACCAGGGACAACTGTGAGCGCCTTCAGTTGGGGCTCAATGACCCGCAGGGCGTTGATTAGTCCGTGTTCGCGACGCTGAACCTGAATCCCCCCAAGACGCCGCGCATCCTCTTTACCC
>CAYXQU010000221.1:0-3596 GCA_964467305.1 uncultured Eubacteriales bacterium | reverse complement strand
GCTGAAGCGCGTGCAGCCCGAAGTAGGTGAGCCTGGCGACGTCTTCGCCCCGTGCGTAGACACCAAAGACGCCGCACGCCTCTTCGGGATGCTCGGGCTTATCGGAAAACATGGGTTCTTCGAGCGAATCGAAGCTCATTGGGGCGAGTCCTCGCGAGTCACGTGTGGGGTTGGTTGAACGCGCGTAGAATAGCACGGACCGCAGATCCAGGGCGCTTGAGGACAGGGGCATACACGCGCGTGAAGAAGCTGCTGCACTTCATCAACGAGATAGCTTTGGGCAAGATGCTGCTTGCACTCACGGCCACCGTCCTGCTGTTCGCCTTCGGGTACTGGCAACTCTCCGAGCACGGGTCGCTCGTGTTCACCTACGAGACCGACGCCCACCCCAACTTCGGTGACGCGGTGTACTTCTCGATCGTGACGATCAGCTCCCTGGGATACGGCGACATCCGCCCCATGGGATGGGCGCGAGCGCTCGTGGGGCTGGAGGTCACGGTGGGACTCGCGTTTCTTGGCCTGCTCGTGGCCAAGATCTCCTCGGTCAAGCAGGACTACATCTTGCGGCGCATCTACACCGAGTCGGTCGACGCGAAGCTCGCGACGTACGTGCGGGAGCTCGAGGAGCACCGCAACCTGTACCGGATCACCTCGCAGCTGCTCATCGACGGCGGCATCGACCCCGAGCTCACCACGACGTTTCGGCGCGACTCACCCGGGGCGACGTTCTTCTCGCTGTTCAGGCAGCTGCTCTCCGACGTTTCGGACCTCATGCACTACGAAGCGAGCAACAGCGCCCTGTTCGGCAACGTCGACGACAGCCGCATCGACTCGCTCTACGAGGCCGTCAGAGGCGTCCTGCGCCGAACCATCACCATGTGGGAGCGCGACGCTGAACTGGCCTGCGACCTCGTGCTCTGCGACAACAACGCCGACATCTCCGAGATATGCGACCTGTCCGAGAAGCTCGCCCGGCTTGGCCGAAGGGGCTCGAAGAACCCCTCGATCATCGAGCTGTGCGACGCGATCCTCGAACTCGTCGCCCGCATACGCGCCGAGATCCTGCCCGGCATCTAGGGGCCCCTGTGGGGCGGTAGCCTCAGTAGCCGCGCGGCTTCCCGCTGGCGGCAAGCTCGGACAACGTGACCATCTTGTAGCCCCGGCGCTTGAGCTCCTTGCAGATGCGAGGCAGCGCCTTGATCGTCTCGGGATGGGTCTGGTGGATCAGGATCACCGAGCCCGGCTTCACGCCACGCATCACGTTACGGTACAGCGTCGAAGGTGGCGTGTAGCGCCGGTGTGAGTCGTAGGAGTCGATCGACCAGTTGGCGTAGAGCTGCCCCGTCTTGACGACCGCCTTCATGCCGGTCTTGTCGATCCCGCCGCCCATGGCCCTGATCCATGTGGGCGAGAACCCCGTGGCCTTGCGGATGGTGGCCATGGGCGTGTACGCCTGCTTGTAGGAGTGCGCGTAGGAACCGGTGAGCATCTTGTGGTTGGCGGTGTGGTTCGCGATCTCGTGTCCTCGGTTGTACGCCTTCTTCACCTGGCCCGAGTAGCCACGGTTGATGAGCTGCCGAGTGAAGAAGAACGTGCCCTTGCCACCGTAGCGCTCGAGAATCGAGCACACCTCGAGCGTGCGCTTGTTGGGCCCGTCATCGATGGTGATCGCGACCATCTTCTTGCTGGTCTTGATGCCGCCCACCTTCTTGCCGCGATACCGTTTGCGCCAGTCGCTGACCTTGATCTTGGTGGAGGCGCTCCACGTGGTCGCGTGGCCGGAGTCTGCGTGCTTGGCGCGAACACGCCAGGTCCCTGACTTGGGCAGCTTGATGACCGCCTCGTAGCGGCTGCCAGACTTGGAGTTCACGATCTTCGCCTTGAAGGTCGCTCGCTTGACCCACTTGCCGCCCTCGTAGCGCTCGGCGACGATCGTCGTGGCCTTGCTCTTCGAGCTGTGCTTGGGCCACAGGGTGCCCCGCGCAGGGAGTCTCTGGCCCGGGTACGCGATCTTCGAGTGCGTCCACGGCGCGCTCATCTTCACCTTGGGCGCGACGTAAGCCGTGGGGCTCATCGCCGATCCATAAGCGCTGTCTCCCAGGAATCTCGCCCGAACCGTCACCTTCGAGGTAGGCGCGATGGTGACGCGATAGCGGCCCGCCGAGTCGGTCTTTCCCCTGCCCAGAACCACCGCAGGATCAGCTATACGCTCGATGATGACGTACCTGCCAACTACCGGCGCGCCCGCGGTGGTGGCCAGGCTTGCCGTGATCGTGGCCTTCGCCCTGGCCGAGATGCGTGACGGTGCACTGAGCTTGAGGACCGTCGCGGTGGGCGTGGCCGCGACCGAGGCCTCGAAGTCCGCAGTGGTGGTGTCCGGAGACACCGTGGCCGAAGCCGACTCATCCGCCCACGCCACGAGCGGTGCAGCGAACGAAGAAGCCGAGAAGCACAGCGCAAGCGCCACCACGGCACGCACAGTCCCGTTGAAGCGGTGCATGAGAGGCCCCTGTCCGACGCACGTCGACACGACCCGGTGGTCGTCCCCATCGACGCGCGTCTGTCCCTAAGGGGACTCTACCCCTCGAACAGCTCCTCAGTCGGCACCGTCTCGGCACCGTGCACGGCGGCCTCGAGCGTTGGCACGTACGCATCGCGCAGCTCATCGAGTGAGAGGTCGAGCCGCTCGCAGATCGTCAGACGATCGCCCCCAACGGTCCCGATCACCGAGTAAGGCACCTGTGCTGCAACGAGGTGGTCGACAAGTGCGTCAGCATCGTCTGCCGAAACCGACACCACGATGCGGCTCTGAGTCTCGCCGAACAGTGACGCCACCGGATGCAAGTCGTCGTGCAGGTGCACGTCGGCACCCACGCCACCAGCCATACAGCTCTCGGCGAGCGCAACGGCGATGCCGCCTTCGCTGCAGTCGTGTGCGCTCTTGATGAGCCCGGCTCGGATTCCGTCGATCACGGCCTGCTGCACGTCGCGCTCGAGCTCGAGGTCGAGCGCCGGAGGCATGCCGGCGACGGTCTCGTGCTCGACCTTGAGGTACTCGGAGCCACCCAGCTCGTTGGCGGACTCGCCCACGAGCACTACCACGTCGCCCTCGTCCTTGAACGAAGATGTGCAATGCTGGTCGACGTCGTCGAGCAGTCCCACGAGGCCCACGGTGGGCGTGGGATAGATGGGCTGGCCGAAGCTCTCGTTGTAGAAGCTCACGTTGCCGCTGATGACCGGCACACCGAAGGCGCGGCACGCATCCGCCAAGCCACGCACGGACTCTTTGAACGTCCAGAAGACCTCGGGCTTCTCGGGAGATCCGAAGTTCAGGCAGTCGGTGATCGCTGCGGGTACGCCGCCGGAGCACGCGACGTTGCGCGCCGCCTCGGCGAACGCGATCTGGGCACCGGTGTAGGGGTCGAGGTAGCAGTAGCGGCCGTTGCAGTCGCTCGACGCCGCGATCGCGCGGTTCGTCATCTCGCCTCGGCCGGTGTCGCCAATGCGGATGACCGCAGCATCCGAACCCGGCAGAACCACGGTGTTGAGCATGACCTGATGGTCGTACTGCTCCCAGATCCAGTGGCGCGAGCAGA
>CAYXQU010000220.1:1643-3623 GCA_964467305.1 uncultured Eubacteriales bacterium | reverse complement strand
GGCCCTTGGCATAGTACGTGTCGAACGCGGTGCCCATGGGGAAGTCGAGGGCGATGACCGTCTTGTTGCTCTTGAGCGCGAGCGCCACCTCCGAGATGGTCCCGGCACCGCCGCGCATGGCGATGACGATGTCGCTTGCGAGCACGTTGATGACGTTGCGGGCATCGCCCATTCCCGTGGGGATGGCGATGTCGACGTAGGCGCTCGCCGCCGCGGTCGTCTCACCGGGCAAGATGCCTACCACGAGCCCGCCCGCCTCCGACGCGCCCATGGCCGATGCCGCCATGACTCCGGCGTCACGACCGCCGTTGAGAAGCACCCACCCCTGTTGCGCTATCAGACGGCCAACTTCGTACGCGTTCGCCACGGTACTGTCGTTTGCGACAGCACCGCCCATCACGCCGATCACGGTGCGCACGCGGCCCACCTCCCTCATCGGGGCGATTATCCCACGATGCTCCTACACGGAAACGGCCCGGATGCGAAGGGGCATCCGGGCCGATCACGAATGGTGCGAGCAACAAGATCACCGGAGTTCGAAGACCACCGTAACGCTGGCCTGGATATCCAGGGTCCCCGGCTCGATGGGCACCGCTGCGGCAGCTGCATCGAGCGACTCCGCACGTGCGAGCGGCGCGCTGAAGACGTCAGTCGCGCTCAGGCGGACCACGTCGCCCACGGTCTTATCGGCGGCCTTCGCCATCGCCTCGGCGCTTCGACGCGCATCCTCCACAGCCGCGGCGATAGCCTGCTCCCGGTACTCGGCGTCCTCATCGACGGTGAACGAGGGGCCGTTCACGTTGTCGGCCCCTGCGTTGGTCGCTGCGGCGATGACTTCGCCCAGTTTGTCGAGATCCTTGACGGTGACGCTGACAGAGAGGGTGGCCTGATAGCCACTGATGGTGACTTTGCCGTCGGTATCGGTGCTCAAGGGGTAGACGGTGATGCCCTGCGTCTGGATGTCCTCGGCCGCGACGCCGGCCTTCTTGACCGCCGCGGTGATCTCCTCGGCGATCTTCGCGGCGTCGTCGAGCGCCGTCTTGGCTTGTGCGCTCTGGCGTGTGACGCCGAAGCTCATCGTCGCCTGATCCGGCGCGGCGACCGCCGTTCCCATGCCCGATGCGGTGACGGTGCCCAGCTGCTCTGAGTCCGGCGCGGTGACGACCTTGGTGGAACACCCTGCAAGGAGCAGCAGGGTGACGAGCGAGGCCGCGATGGCGATGGCCGGTGTGCCGATACGTCGTCTCATGGGTGCCTCCTGTTGGTGGTGCGTTGCGTGGCGAGCTGCGATTCCAATGACTGAGACGGATGGAGTCCCCACATGGTTCGTGCCCGCGCCTTTGGCGGTGCCAAACACCCGAAAAGGCCGGACATCCGGGTTCGATAACCAAAGCTGACGGGTTCGCGCTCGGGTATATAGAAGTCGTATCACCGTCTATTCGAGAAGGAGCGTGCAGATGGGCGAGCAGAAGGCCGTGGGTTGCGCCCGGCCTACCGGGTCGGTTGTGGGGGAGAAGCCGGCCCCCGAAGCAGTGTCCGAGCGCAGTCCCGAGGGTGGAGAGGCTAAGAAGATGTACACGATCATGGTGGGGCGCAAAGCCCCGGATTTCGAGGCTCCTGCGTATCGCAACGGCGGATTCGAGTCGGTGAAGCTGTCGGACTTCCTGGGCAAGTGGGTGCTGTTGTGCTTCTACCCCGGCGACTTCACGTTCGTTTGACCGACCGAGATCTCGGCGGTCGCCGCGAACTACAGCACGTTGCAGGAGCTTGGCGTCGAGGTCATCGCTGTGAGCGTTGACTCGCAGTTCGTCCACAAGATCTGGGACGAGCAGGAGCTCTCGAAGATGGTCGACGGGGGCGTCCCGTTCCACATGGTCGCCGACGCCGCCGGGCATCTTGGCAAGGCATACGGTGTCTACGATGACGAGGCCGACGCGGTGAACATCATCGCCTACGCGGTCAACAAGCTGGGATCCACCG
>CAYXQU010000220.1:0-1633 GCA_964467305.1 uncultured Eubacteriales bacterium | reverse complement strand
CCCGGACGGCTACGTACAGGCGATGGAGGTGCTCACTCCGCCGGTGGGCCGTAAGGTCGCCGAGTCGATCCGCCAGGTCAAGGCGTTCCAGGCGGTGCGTGCCTCAGGTGGTACCGAGGCCATGCCGGCTGGCTGGGAGCCTGGTAAGAAGGTACTGAAGCCCGGGCCGGATCTCGTGGGCAAGGTGTGGGAGGTCTGGAGTCCGGCAGACGAGTGATCCTGTGACCGTGCGGCGTGTCAGCGCTCGGTGGTAGCACGTGGGGGCCGGTTTCCGCATTCGCGGGCCGGCCCCTTTCGCACGGACGGCCCCGCTCACGCGCGGTGAATTCCCCTGCACCAGTTGCCTCGTCGGGCGAATAGACGCTAGTGTGTCCGAATCCCCGAGGGGGAGTAGCCGGCGCGAGCACACTCGTGCAGGGCGATCGTCATCACGGACGAGGTTCGTCCCGGTCGCCTGTTGAATCGCGGCAAGACCTTCGGTGCCATGCAGGTCCGACCCAAGGCCGTCTCGGCCTTTGGCCGGGTGCTGACGCACCCAATCAAGGAGGTCTACCGTGACTGTGATCCACAGATGATGTACGTGTACGCCGGAATCGGCTTGGTGCTGCTGTTCGGTGGCGGTGAGTTCCTCGTGCGCGGTGCCGTCGCGGTGTCACGGCGCTTCTCGGTCTCACCGCTCCTTATTGGCATGACGGTGGTGGCATGGTGCACGTCCGCTCCCGAGCTGGTCGTGAGCATGGGCGCCGCCCTCGAAGGTCGCTCGGACATCGCCATAGGCAACGTCGTGGGCAGCAACATCTTCAACATCCTGGGCGTACTTGGCGCGTCAGCGATCATCACTCCCATCGTGGTGAAGCCGCTGGGACTCAGGCGCGACACAGCGGTGATGCTCGTCTCGGCGCTTAGCCTTGCGCTGATTGCGCAGACCGGCCAGATCGGGCGCGTCGCGGGTGTCGTCCTCACGGTGGGTGTGATCGCCTACGTGTGGTTCTCGTATCGAGCCGAGTCGAAGCGTCCCGATGATCCCGCTGCCGAAGTGCACACGCACGAGGCCGAGGAGATCGCCGGCCCGGAGTCTGCATGGGTGGGCGTCGGCTACTTCGCAGGTGGCTTGAGCGCGCTGGTGGTGGGATCTCGCTTCCTCATCACGGGTGCCACGGACATCGCCCTCACGTTCGGGGTTTCTGAGGCGGCCATAGGCCTGACGCTCGTCGCTGTGGGGACGTCGTTGCCGGAACTCGCCACCAGCGTTGTGGCCGCGTTTCGCAAGCACGCGGACGTCGCCGTGGGCAACGTCGTGGGCAGCAACATCTTCAACATCCTGGGCATCATCGGTATCACATCTGTCGTGCGCCCCATCGGGGTGGCAGAGCAGATCGCGTCCATCGATGTCTGGGTCATGCTCGCCGTGTCAGTGCTGCTGATTCCTTGGCTACTGTGGCGTGGCAGGATAGGTCGGCTCTCAGGAGCGGTGTATCTGGTGGCCTACGTCGCCTACGTGGTGTTCCTCTTCAGGTAGGCTTCTCGGTTTGTGAGCAACGCAAACGGCCTCCCAAGGGGGGAGGCCGTTTCGTTATGCGTGGTGCGCCCTGCAGGATTCGAACCTGCGACGTTCTGATTCGTAGTCAGACCC
>CAYXQU010000219.1:0-3665 GCA_964467305.1 uncultured Eubacteriales bacterium | reverse complement strand
GACTGGTCGCGGCAGCTGCGGTCGACCCAAGTAACGTGGTCATCGCCGAGCCCGATCCCGCCCGCCGAGAAGCACTGGGCGGGCTGCCTGTTCGCGTCGTCGCTTCCGGTCATGAGGCCGCAGCGGGGGCCGACGTGGTTGTGCTCGCCGTCAAGCCCCAGGTGATCGACGCGGTGGTCGCGGATCTCTCGGCGGCGCTTTCCTCGGCCATCGTGGTCTCGATAGCCGCAGGGGTGACCTGCGCACGCCTTGAGGCGGCCCTGCCTGCGGGTACCCGGGTCGTCAGGGTCATGCCGAATACTCCCGCTTTGGTGGGAGAAGGCATGGCACTTGTGAGCGCTGGCTCTGAAGCGAGCGCGGAAGATGTCGCAGCGGTCACGACGATCTTCTCGGCGATCGGTCAAGTCCAGGTGATTGAAGAGCGGTATCAAGATGCGGGTACGGCCATCTCCGGTTCCGGCCCGGCTTACTTCGCTCTTGTCGTCGATGCGCTCGCGCGTGCCGGCGTCGCCCAGGGGTTGCCGCGTGCGACCGCTCAAGAACTTGCGGTCCAGACCATGTTGGGTACCGCGAAGATGATCGCTCAGACCGGGATGCATCCCGAGGAGCTCATCGACGGTGTGGCAAGTCCCGGCGGAACCACGATCGCTGCGATAGGCGTGCTGGAGTCCAAGGGTGTGCGGGCGGCCTTCGGCAAAGCTGTCTCGAAGGCGGTACGTCGTGCGAAGGAGCTGGGCGAATGAGCCCCGGGATGCTTCTGGCCGGCGTCATCCAGTTCTACAGCTACCTGCTGATCGCCTACGTTCTGATGTCGTGGTTCCCGGTCAAGGGGATCTTCGCGGATCTCTACGCGGTGCTCGCGACCATCGTGGAGCCGTACCTGGGCCTGTTTCGCCGGATTATCCCGCCCATCGGTGCGCTTGATATCTCGCCGATCGCGGCGATACTGGTGCTGAACTTCGTTGGCAGACTCGTTATTTCGGTACTCTGATGATGGTGGGACCGATTTCTCGGCTCGATGAAAGAAGGAACTCTCGATGAAGCTCACTTCTCTGGACATCCACCACAAGGAGTTCAGGCACTCCCTGCGCGGATATGCCGAAGACGAGGTCGACAAGTTCCTCGACGAGGTCGCCGACGAGTTCGAGCGGCTCCTCAAGGAGAACATCGATCTGAGCGAGCAGCTTCAGAGCCTGACCGCACGGATTCGCGACTTCGAGATCAAGGAGAGCGCGGTCAACAACGCGATCATCGCCGCTCAGACCGCTGCCGATGAGATGCGCAACAAGGCCGGCATCGAGGCCGATACCGTCTTGAAGGACGCTGAGATCAAGGCCAAGGAGATCATCCACAACGCGCTTGCGCGCAAGCAGCAGGTAGCCGCCGAGCTCGTTCGCATCAAGCAGGCCGAAGAGGAGTTCCGCGCTCGCTTCAAGAGCATCCTTGAGCAGCACCAGCGTGCCATCACCGAGGTCGCACTGCCCGACGATGTTGAGGTGCTTCTCGGTGACACCGGCGAGGGCGTCGAATCAGATGTAGTGGTCCGCAGCGCTGAGCCGACCGCCGAGCCGGCAGCCGCGCCGGTCGCTTTCGAGCCGCTCCCGGTCTTCGACGCGCCCGACGTCGCCGAGCCCGCGCCATCGCTGCAGTTCGAGCCTGCGCCCACACCGGCGCCTCAGCCCGCCGAGGCACCCGCCGAGCAGACCCGGGCGATGCCCGCCGTCGACCAGGCCCAAGAGCACTCCGGCGGCTACGTCCAGTCGGTGACGCTGGGTGAGATGTCCTCTCCCGATCTGCCCGTCGATGTGGAGCTTGTCGATCCGGCCGAATTCAACCTCCCGAATCTCAGGAGTCTGGGCGAGCGCGAGGACGACATCGACATCGAGGAGATCGACTGACCCGGTCATGGTCCGCCTCACGGTTCGAGTGACGCCCAAGTCCTCTCGCGATGAGATCGCGGGATGGGTGGGTGACGAGCTGAGGATCAAGGTCAGCGCAGCACCCGAGGATGGCAAGGCGAACGCGGCTGTCGAGCGGTTGGTCGCCACGGCGTGCGGAGTCGCGCGGTCCCGGGTCAGCGTCGTCCGGGGGCACAAGGCCCGGGTCAAACAGCTTGAGATCGAGGGCGTCACGGTCGAGGAGCTTGCCGCGCACTTGCCCGCACCTGGTGCTTAGGCCACAATCTTCGGCACATTCTTTCGACCGTGCAGCGCTGCCACGCGGCACCACCGGTCACGGCTGATAGGAGCACACGTGGACTGGGATGCCTTCATCCGTGACGAGCTCGACCCCCTGGTGCCCTACGCGCCCGGTCTCAGGGCCTCAGAGGTGCGCGAGCGCTCGGGGTGCGATGTCATCCGCAAGCTCTCCAGCAACGAGAACCCCTATGGTCCGGTGCCCAAGGCGCTTGAGGCGATGTCTGCGGTGCTGCCGCGCCTGAACGTCTACCCCGACGGTGCGGTGCGGGCGCTCAAGGAACGATTGGGCGCACATCTTGGGGTCGAACCCGGGTATGTGGTGGTGGGCAACGGCAGCAACGAGCTGCTGCGCCTGATCGCGCAGTCGGTCCTGCGCCCCGGCGACGAGGTCGTCTTCGCTTGGCCCAGCTTCGTCGTCTATCCCATGGTGACCCAGCTCATGGGCGCCCTTGCCGTGAAAGTCCCGCTGGCCGAAGGCCAGGTGCACGATCTCGATGCGATGGCGGCAGCGATCACCGATAAGACCCGCATCGTGTTCCTGTGCAACCCCAACAACCCGACCGGGACGATCTATCGCCGCGAGGCGTTCGAGAGGTTCATGGCCGCCGTCCCTGACGATGTGCTCGTGGTCATCGACGAGGCGTACCACGAGTACGTCACCCATCCTGAGTGTCCCAACGGGCTCGAGTGGTTCGACGGGGTGCGACCGGTGTGTGTTTTGCGGACGTTCTCCAAGATCTACTCGCTTGCGGGGCTGCGCGTTGGCTACGGCGTGTTCCCGCCGGCCATGGTCGCCGCGATCAACAAGGTCAGGGAGCCGTTCAACGTCAACACGGTCGCTCAGGTGGCCGCGTTCTACTCGCTCGATGATCAACCCGAAGTGCAACGAAGGCGTGCCGAGAACCACGACCAGAAGTCCCGCCTCTACGAGTGTCTCGACGGCCTGGGTGTCTCCTACGTGCCGTCCGAGACGAACTTCGTGTACGTGCTGACGGACACTCCTGCTGAGCTGTTCGAGTCATTGCTCTCGCGCGGCATCATAGTCCGCGACTTCGGATCGGCTCCGGCGCTGCGTGTGGGTGTTGGGACTCCTGAGGACACCGACGCCACCATCGCGGCGTTTCAGGCGGCCTTCGCGGGGGAGATCTAGGTGCCCAGGCAGTTCTCGACAGTAGCGGTGGTGGGCGTCGGGCTCATCGGTGGGTCGTTGGCTCGGGCGTTGCGTGCGCTTGAAGAACCGCCGGCGGTCTTCGCGATCGACACCGACTCCGACTCGCTGGCGTGGGCGCTCGAGAACGGGGTCGCAGACGATGCGGCTGCGCCCGATGACGAGAAGGCCGCGCAGTGGCTGTCTCGTGGTGGGGTCGAGCTCGTGGTACTGGCGACGCCCGCCCGCGCGACGATCGAGTGGCTTTCGAAGCTGGGTGCGAGTGCCTATGACGGTGTGGTGACCGACGTCGCATCGAC
>CAYXQU010000218.1:1808-3666 GCA_964467305.1 uncultured Eubacteriales bacterium | reverse complement strand
CAACGATCTCGCGCTGGTGCGGCCGGAACTCGTCGTAGCCGAAGACTTCCGCGAGCGTGGCGTCGATGGTGGTGGTGCGGGTGGGCACAGGCTTGGGCTCCTTGGGCGGTGGCGTCTGGGTAGTGTAGCGGGTGGGGCTGACAGCGACAGGGCGCTGGGCACCACGGAAGCCTGCCTAGCCGCCAGCCAGCTGGTTCAGCTGGCGTCACCCATCTGTCGCTCGCGCCATGCCACGTACGCAAACGCGAGGCCTACGAGTGGCACGAACGTCACGATTGGCCCCAGGTCGAGCGACAACGTGTCCATCCGCATGTTCACGATCACGAGGTCTGCCGCATACCCGCCCAGAATCAGCGCGGCACCTATCGCCTCCCAGCGCCATGCCAGTAGCAGCCCCAGCAGCATCGTGACAAGCGCGGTCATGTGCAGCGGGTCCGTTTGGAAGAGGAACAGCGGAAACATATCTCCCACGAAGAGAAGCGAGAACAGGAGCACGACCACCAAGCCCGCTACCCGCGCCACCCACTTGATCACCCTCACATGCTTCATGCTTGGCCGCCTCCTAACATTGCCCCTATGCCTGTTTGCACCATAAACCACCACCGGCGTAGTAATCACGACGGGTGCCTGCGCAATTTGGCACCAACACCACCCCCCAACTGGCTTATGCTGGTGACATGGAGGAGACGCCCACGGAATTCCACGTCGATCTGGCGGCGCTCGTCGAACTGGCCCGCACCACCAGGGGCACCGGCGATCTCGCCCAGGCGATCTGCGCGCTCGCCGTCGCGAACCTGGGACTCAGCGGCGCCAGCATCAGCATCGTCACCGGCTCCCATGACCAGGCACGCCTCGACTCGATCGCGGCGGTGGGGCAGCTCTCGTCGTTCACCCTCGACCTCTCCACGCCGCTGAACGGTCTCACCGACGCGGCCCGCACGGCGCTCGACGGCAAGCCGCTGTTCGTGGGCAACCCGCATGGCATCACCCATGACGCGCAGAAGCCCACGGGCGTGAGCCGCTGGCGCGAGGGCTTCGGCTCCCACGCCTACGCGACGCTGGGACTCACCGTGCGCGAGACCACCTTCGGGGTACTCATCCTCGAGTGGCCCGAGCCCCGGCCCTTCGGCGACACCGAGCGCGAGAGCCTGCAGTTGTTCGCAGACATCGCAGCGCTCGCTCTGAGTGCAACCCCCGCCGAGCAACCCGCCGAGCAGCCCGAGCCACCGCCCACACCGCAACGGCCCACCTGCGATAACGTTGAGGTCACGGCGTTCCAGGCCAACTCCCGCGGCCTCGTGGTCCCCAACGCCGTGGCACGATCATGGCGCGAGGCGCCCACCCTGCGCATCTGGACCGCTTCGACCCCGTACACAGCCGACTCCGCGAGCGTGGCGTTCGCCCAGGTCACAGGCCTGGTCGATGGCGGCATCACGATCGTCGTGGGTGCCGTACACGCCAAAGCCGACGGCGACGCCCGCCAAGCGCTCGCCACCGGATCCGGAGTCATGGGTGCCGCTGCGGTCCACGGCAGTCCGCCGCAGGAGGTACTGGGTATGCTGGGCAGCTCGATCCGGGGTGACTCGGCGTGGGCCACCGGACTCGCGGTGGCGCTGTGGGCCGACTCCGGCGCGCTGCAGATCGCCGAGGCCGGTGCCGCTGCACTGCTCACACTGGGTCCGGGGGGCCGCCTCGATGTGGCGGTGTCGAGCGCGCAGCCGGTGGGAGCCTCACATGCTCCGCCGCCAAATCGCATGCAGCTGGCACTACCGGGCGACCGCATCGCACTGCTGGCCAGCGACCGCATCGCGTCGCTCGCAGATCCCGGACTCGTCGCCAAGGCGAAGCGCGTGCTTTC
>CAYXQU010000218.1:0-1798 GCA_964467305.1 uncultured Eubacteriales bacterium | reverse complement strand
GCCGTAGCGCTGATCGAAGTGGTGATCGGGGCTCAGCCCGCGGCTACCCAAACCACCTGAGCGAGATCCGGATCATCCACAAGGGCAGCTTGTAGGGTGGCCAGCGCACGCCAAGCAGCCGAGGGAGCCACGGTGCTTGAGCAGCGCTTTGTCGTGCGAGAACGTGGTGAACGTACGCTTGCCGTGATACGCGCCCATGCCGCTGTCCCCCACCCCGCCAAACGGCAGGTGCGGGTTGGTGAAGTGCAGCAGCGTGTCGTTGACCACCACCGCACCGGCCGGAACCTGCTGCATACGCTCGATCTCTGCGTGGTCGCGGCTGAAGACGTATGCCGAGAGTGGTTTGGGCCGCGATTCGACCTCGGCGATCATCTGCGCGAAGTCGTCGTAGGTCAGGATGGGCAGGATGGGCCCGAAGATCTCCTCGCCCATAAGCGGGCGCGCCCACGAGGCGTCGTCGACCACGGTGGGCGCAAGGTAGCGCTGCGACGCGTCCGCCTGCCCGCCAATGACGACCTTCTCGGCCTCGAGCAGTCCGGTAAGGCGCTGCAGGTGCCGCTCGTTGACGATGCGCGCGTAGTGATCGCTTGACTTGGGTTCGCCGCCGTAGAAGGCGGTGATCTGACGGCCCAGCTCCTCGATGAAGCGCTCCTTCACCGAGACATGCACGATCGCGTGGTCCGGCGCGACGCACGTCTGGCCCGCGTTGAAGTACTTGCCCCACGCGATACGCTTCGCTGCCGCCACCAGATCCGCATGCCGGCTCACCACGCACGGGTTCTTGCCGCCCAGCTCAAGGGTGAGCGGCGTGAGGTGATCGGCGGCAGCGCCCATGATCACGCGCCCCACGGCCGTACCACCTGTGTAGAAGATGTAGTCCCACTTCTGCACCGTGAGCGCTTGCGCATGGCCCTGACCACCGCTCACCACCGAGACATGATCGGGCTCGAAGCAACTCTCGATGAGCGTCGCGATCATCGCGGCGGTAGCCGGTGCGGCCTCCGCGGGCTTGATGACCACACTGTTGCCTGCGGCGATCGCGCCTGCGGCAGGCACCAGCGCAAGCTGCAGCGGGTAGTTCCACGGCGAGATGACCAGCACCACGCCGTAGGGCTCCGGCACGATCTTGCTGCTGCCCGGCGTGAGCAGCGGCGTGCCCACGCGGCGCGGTCGCGCCCAGCGGCGCGTGTGCGAGATGAGGTGGTCGAGCTCGGTGATCAGCGGCATGATGTCGCTGCCCACGGCCTCGAGCGCGGGCTTGCCCACGTCGGCGGCGAGCGCATCGATGAGCCGCTTCTCGTTGGCGATCACGGCCGCACGCAGCCGCTTCAGGCCCTCGATGCGCATGCCCACATCGAAGCGGTGGCGGCTTGTGGGAAACGCCGCCCGCATGTGCTGGGCGATGTCGTGGATCCGGGCTTCGGGAACCGGGCTCACAGCGACTCCTCCAAGATGGCGAGCGCGTCATGGTACTCCACACCTCGCGGGTTGAACGCGATCGAACCGTCGTCAAGCGCGAGCTTCGCGATGCGTTCCAGCTGCTCGCGCTGGACGCCGGCCTCCGAGAGGCGAAGCGGCATGCCCGCCGCGGTACCGCGTGCCAGCAGGGCGCGAACCGCCCGGATCGCCGCGGTGGGTCGCTGCGGCGCGGGGGTTGAGGCATAGACCTCGGATCCCGCGAGCGGTAGCAGGAGCTCCGCGTAGGTCTCGGCGACCGCGGGCTCCTTCGCGTTGAACTCCATGGCCGTCGGCAGCAAGATCGCCATCGCCTCGCCGTGCGGCACGTGAGCGACCGCAC
>CAYXQU010000217.1:0-3696 GCA_964467305.1 uncultured Eubacteriales bacterium | reverse complement strand
GTGGCCCACGACGGCACTCGCGGCAGCGATCGCCGGCGAGCACAGGTAGACCTCGGACGTGGGGTCACCCATACGACCCACGAAGTTGCGGTTGGTGGTCGCGAGCGCACGCTCCCCTGCTGCGAGGATGCCCATGTGGCCACCCAGGCAAGGACCGCACGTGGGGGTGGAGACCGCGGCGTTGGCGTCGAGGAAGATGTCGAACAGCCCCTCGTGCATCGCCTGGCGGTAGATCTCTTGCGTGGCCGGGATGATGATCATGCGCACGTTGGGATGCACGGTGCGGCCCCTGAGAATCTGCGCGGTGATGCGCATGTCCTCGATACGGCCGTTGGTGCAGCTGCCCACCACAACCTGGTCGATCCAGATGTCGCGGGCATCGGCGGCCGGGCGCGTGTTGGACGGCAGGTGCGGGAACGCGACCGTGGGAACGATCGTGGCCGCGTCGATCTCGTAGACCGCCGCGTACTGCGCATCCGCATCCGAGAAGTACTCGACCGGCTCACGCTCGAAGCGGTCCGCGATGTAGGCGCGGGTGGTATCGTCGACCGCGATGATGCCGGACTTGCCGCCGGCCTCGATCGCCATGTTGCAGATGGTCATGCGATCGTCCATGCCAAGGCGCTCGATGGTGTCGCCGGTGAACTCCATGGACTGGTAGAGCGCACCGTCGACACCGATCATGCCGATGATGTGCAAGATGATGTCTTTGCCGCACACCCACGGCGACGGCTCACCGGTGACGTTGAACTTGATGGACTGCGGCACCTTGAACCACGCCTCGCCGGTGGCCATGCCGGCCGCAGCGTCTGTCGAGCCCACGCCGGTCGCGAAGGCACCCAGCGCTCCGTAGGTGCACGTGTGCGAGTCCGCGCCGATGATGACGTCGCCGGGGCCCACCACGCCCTGCTCGGGCAGCAGCGCGTGCTCGACGCCCATGCAGCCGATCTCGTAGTAGTGCGTGATGCCCTGCTCACGCACGAAGTCGCGCATGATCTTGGCCTGCTCGGCGCTCTTGATGTCTTTGTTGGGGGTGTAGTGATCCGGAACCATCACGACCTTGGTGGGGTCCCACACCTTCGCGACACCGGTGTTCTTGAACTCCCGGATGGCGATGGGGGCCGTCACGTCGTTGGAGAGGACGATATCGAGCTTGCAGTTGATCAGCTGACCCGGCTCAACCTCATCGAGGCCGGCGTGTGCGGCAAGGATCTTCTCGGTGATCGTCATGGGACGCGGCATGGGTGTCAGGCTCCTTCACATGATGCGGGGTGTGACAGAGGATTGTATCAGGCTGGGGCGCGCCACGCCCCTACTTGCGGGCCAGCAGCTCCTCGAAGAACGCGACCAGCTGCGCGCCCAGCGCGCTCCACTCCCAGTTGTCCCGGGCGAACTCCCGGCAGCGCTGCGACATCGCGGCGTACTCGGCGTCGTCCATCCCGAACGCGGCCACCAGCAGCTCACGCAGTGCGTTGGCATCGCCCGACTCGTGCAAGAAGCCGGTTGAGCCGTCGACGACCTGCTCGGCAAGTCCGCCGGCGCGCGATGCGATCGAGGGCACTCCGTACGCCGAGGCAAGCGGGATGACACCGGACTGGGTCGCCGAGGGTTCGTAGGGCAGCACCACGAAGCGCGCGGCGCCCACAAGCGACGATATCTCGGCGTCGGAGAGCCAGCGGTTCACCACGTGCACCGGCCTGTCCGCGAGGGCTGCCAGCGCGGCGGTCTCTTCTGCCGAGAACTCGCCCGAACCAGCGATCACCAGCGGGATCTCGACGGGCAGGTCCTGGTAGGCCCGCAGCAGCGTTGGGAGCCCCTTGTACGGATGGATGCGACCCACGAACAGCGCATAGCGGCCCTCGATGGGCGCGAGATCCGCGAGCGACTCGATGTTCGCAAGCGGCTCTTTGAGGTCGATAACGTCGTCGAAGATGCCGTGGGGCACCACCGCCACATCGCGGAAGTCAAGGCCATTCTGCTCGACGAAAGACGCCCGCTGAGACTCGTTGAGCAGCACGTAGCCGTGCGTCCCCATGCGGTTCGCGGCACTGAAGATCCGCTGTGGCAGGGAGTCCTCACCACTGTGCAGCTGCGGGTCGTGGATGGTGAGGACCGTGACAGCCGACCGCGGCATGAGCAGACCAAGCAGGGGCTTCCACGCATGGCCGCCCGGGTAGTAGACCACGTCTGGTGCGAATCTCTTGGCGAACCGGGTGACACGTGCGAAACGCGTCCACGCAAGGAATGACAACGCCATCGAGCCAACGCCGGAAAACGTCTTGACGCCCAGCTGCGGCACGCCGACCGATGCCCACCGATCAGCGTCGTCGGCCATCAACGAATAGATAGAAGCCACGTCACAGTGGGGCTTCAACCCGCCCGCCATAAGCCGGCCGTATTTTGTGACCCCGCCCCGTCGCCCCAGTGAGATGACGAGCACTCTCAGTCGCGTGGGCATCCGGTCATACACCGCCCTCGGCTGTCCGCCGCCCCAGTCTCAACACGCGAAATACGGTCGCCGCCGCCACTGATTTCAGCATCACAAGTCGCTCGAGCATACGGTTCGCGCCGTGGGAGACACGTACGCGCTCGTACTCGCGCGCAGTGCGCAGCGCGCTGGCAGAGCTGACGCCCCCCAGGCGGAACCGCGACAGCCGCTGGGGGACGAGCCTCCTTGTCGCACCCGCCTCAACCAACCGCAGGTACAGATCGTAGTCGGCGGCGATGGGGTACGAGGCGTCGAAGCCGCCGGTTCTCTTCAGCAAATCGCGACGCACGGCGATCGACTGATGCCGAGACGGCGCACGCTGGGCCATCCCACGCCGGATCACCTCGCGCGCCGGTTCCTCCCATGAGCGCTCGGAATCAAAGACGAGCGTCGCGCCGCAGACGATATCGGCACGAGGCTCGACGCGAAGCGCCGATGCCACCGCATGCAACGCACCCGGTTCCAGCAGATCGTCGGCCCCCAGGTACAGGACGTACTCCCCTGCGGCAAGGTCGATCCCCTTGTTCATCGCGTCGTAGAGTCCATCGTCGGGCTCACTGATCCAACGCACTCGATCCGAACGGCTTGCAGCAGCCTTCACCAGGTCGAGGGTGCCATCGGTCGAGTCACCATCAACCACGAGCAGCTCGAAATCCTGGCACGTCTGCGCAAGAACGGAATCCAGGGCATCGGCCACGTGACGCACGGCATTGCGGCACACGATCACCACGGAGAACTGTGGCGGCTGTGGCGTGGTCACGGGCTCCTACAGTTCCTCGGTGACGGATTTCTTCTCGGCCACGAGCAGCCTGTTCAGCGCGTTCGTATACGCCTTGGCGCTCGCGACGATGATGTCGCTGTGCGCTCCGCGGCCGGTGAAGATGGTACCGTCTGCCGCCCGCACCCGGATAGTCACCTCGCCCAGCGCGTCGATGCCGCGTGTCACGCTTTGGACGCTGAACTCGGTGAGCTCGTTGTCCACGCTCACGATGCGGTTGATCGCTTTGTAGACCGCGTCCACCGGACCGGTACCGTGGCTCGAGTCGATGAGCTCGGCGCCTTCGGCGTCGCGCAGCTCGACGGTGGCCGTGGGGATGCCGGGCTCGCCGCAGGTCACATGCACCTGCATGAGGTGGTAGACCTCATTGATCGTGCGCTCGCTCTCGCCCACCAGCGCCTCGAGGTCCTCGTCGAAGACCTCCTTCTTC
>CAYXQU010000216.1:0-3711 GCA_964467305.1 uncultured Eubacteriales bacterium | reverse complement strand
CGCTTGTACAGGTCGATGACGCTCTTGTTGGTGAGCCTGACGCACCCGTGGCTCGCCGCGGTGCCGATCGAGCTGATCTTCGTGGTGCCATGGATGCGGATGCCCGAGACGTTCAGGTTGAGGGCGCGCAGCCCCAAGGGGTTGCTGGGTCCCGGCGGGATCACGCGAGGCATGTTGCTGCCCCAGCCGTTGGGCGCAGGGTTGACCCAGCGCGGCCGGTAACGCTTCAGCACGATCTTGAACGTGCCGGTGGGCGTGGGATAGCTTCGCGTGCCGATCGCGCACCGGTACTTCTTCTCGACCTTGGTGTGCTTGTACAGGTAGAGACGGCGCTCCTTGAGAACGACAAGGATCGCCTTGCCGATGTTCTTGCGCGTGACTTTGGCCTTCTTGACGGTGTAGACCGAAGAGACGGTCCACGCCTTGCCGCCATTGGCCTCAGAGAGCAGGCGCTGGGCGATCTTGTCGTTGGTGGCGGGCTGGTTGACCTTGTAGGCGTTCTTCTCGGCTTTGACCTTGAGACGGCGCTTCTTCTTGTCGACGTAGCGCTTGGCGTTGACGGGCTTGGAGGGCACCTTCTTGGCATAAGCCGCCGTCCACTTGCCCACTTCGGTCCTGTTGACGGTCCAGACCGGCTTGACCGTGGCGGTGGTGGTCACGCTGTAGATGCGATTGAGCGTGGCATCGACGTCGACTTTGACCGCCTTCTTGGAGTCGGCAGACCAGGCTGTGTATTCCTTGCCCGCGCCCTTGATGACGACCTTGGTCACCTTGGGCTGGAGGGCTGCGACGATCTGGCGCGTCTGATACTCGGTCTTGCCCTTGAGCGATACGGTGCCGATCTTGACGTTGTGCTGCACCGTCCCGCGATCTGCGTATGCGGGGAGCGCGGGCGCGAGAACGGCGACCGTGAGCACGGCAGCGACGAGCAGACGAGAGAAGCGACGAGCTGAGACCATGCCGACCTCCGGCGAGAAGAAACGCGACTGATTCAGTTCATTATACGGACGCCGTCAAGCACGCGATCGTGCGGGGGTCCTCAGGATCCGGCGGGAGGCGCATATCGTGCTTCCCACAGCTCACAGACGTACTCGCGACACAGGGGCGCTCTGAACTTGCGCGGCAACAGGCAGCCGGTGTCCGGATGGCAGAACTGGCACTTGCGGACGTCAACCCAGGCGGGCAGGGTCTCTCGGTAGGCAGCACCCTGCGGGGTGGGCAGGTGGCTCAGGCGCGGATCGTGCAACGGCTCGACGCCAGCGGCACCGGCGCGGTAGCCATCTTGGCTCACGTCCAGAGCGCCACTGGCGACGAACCGCCACATCCAGTCGTCGATGTACTGGGGAAGCCAACCCTCGCCCGCGTAGTCGCCGTTCTCGTCGTGCGCGAGATAGAGCGCACAACACAGGCCACCACAGGAGTTGCAGAGGTCGAAATCCTCCTCAAGTGGCGCGTCAGTCAACGCCAAGCATCACATGGTCGGCCTTCACGATGGCAACGACATCGCCACCCACGGCGAGTCCCAGATCGCGAACGGCTTCGATGGTGATCACCGAGGTGATCACCTGTCCGGCCACATCGACCTTGACGATGGCCTCGACCGCGCCCTCGCGGATCTCGAGCACCTTACCTCTGAGCTGGTTGCGTGCTGACAACTTCATGTCTGACTCCTTTCTCGGACTGAGTCCTTATGACTCTGTTCCCTGATCGGGGCTTGGCGGGTCGGCCTTGCCCGAAGCGAACCATCGTCCGGGCCCGATGAGCGTCACGGGTACGCAGGGATACCCTCCCCACAGCCGCGGTCTCAGCCAGCCTGCGGTCTCGACCACATCCTCGTCGCGAGGCGATACCACGTTGCGATCCACGGGCAGCACCTTCATGCCCGCATCGTGCAGCTCGGCAACGGCCACTCTGTCAGGAAAGTCACGCAGACCACGATACTCGACGAACCTTCCCGACCAACCCGCGTGGGTGAGCCCCACACCAGCCGCCGCACCGATCACGCCGTCGTTGGTACCGCCGTGCCCGGACAGGTGTGCGCCCTGCGCGGCGGCGTACGCATCGGCCTGGGTGACCACGCTCGTAGCGGCGCGCCCGCCCAGCTCCATGAGCGCCGGGAGCGACGGGCTGAGAGCGGTAGCCACGCAGACGCCCGGGTCGCTGCCCTCGAGCATGTGGCGTCGGACATGTGCGATCGCACGCTCGATCAACTCATCGACCACAGAATCATCTTCATCGGGCGCGTCCACGACAGCACAGGCCGAGCTGTTGTGCGACGTGTAGGGGATGTCCGGATGCACCAGCAGCTGCTGGCGGACAACGCCCCACAACGTGCACGACTCGGGCAGCTCCTGCTCGAACCAGCGCACGAGCTTGCCGGTCCCTCGAGGTGCGCCCAGATTGTCGGTGTCGTCGAAACACACATAGATTCGCATACGGTGCGGCCTCCTACTGCTCCGGAACCCATACGACCGAGCCGTCCTGGAGCCGGTATACCGTTCCGATCTCGGTACCCACTCCCTCTGCGGTCGTGTCTGTCGCTTTCAGTCGGTTGATCTTGCCTTCTTTCTTGGTGATGAGTTCCATGTCGGCTCCGCCGGGGTTCTTGACGATGGTCACGTCCTCGGCTGAGAGGAGCTCACGCAGTCCGAACCCGGAGAGGGCGACGATCATGAAGCCCACGCCTATGAGGATCGCCACATCGAACAGGTTGCCCATGGACTCGAGAGGGTCGTCGGCGCCGAAGTGGTATTGCTCCTTGCGCCGCTCGAGGAACGAACGTGATGGCGTTCGCGGCATCATGCATCACCCACCGCGTCGAAGACGAACTCCAGATCGCTGATGTCTTGCCTGTGGTGACGCTCCCGCACGGTGGTGATCACGTAAGCCACGCCGCCCACAAGCAGACCGACGACGGTGGTGGAGAACGCAATCACCAGGTTGCTGGACAGCGTTTCAACGTCGCCTTGGGCGAGGCCCACGAGCGCCGGGCTGATGGGGATGAGCGTGCCCATAAGCCCCAGGATCGGGCCTATGCGAACGAGCATGCGGGTGCGCTCGAGCCTGCGTGCGCTCTCAAGTTCCGCGTCCGAGAGCGCCTTGAGGATTGCGCTACGCGAGCGGTCCGATCCATCGCCCATGCCTACGCGTGCTGCGCTCACGACCCCACTAGGACCCATGGCCGACAGACCCGCTGCGACCTTCTCGGGAACCTGACGGACCGCTGCGGCCACCTTGCGGACATCGTAGCCGCGGCGGAACCTGGCGCGCTGGAACAACTCGACGGAGAACCGGCCCACCTCGAAGACCAACCACACCAATGCCGCGGCCTCAAGAGCCAGCACCGGCAGCAGCAACGCACTGGCGACACCGTAGATGAACGCCTGAAGACCCTCACTGGTCTGAACGAACACCGACATCACACGCTCCGTTCGCTTGGAATTCCGAACCGTCCGATCGCCGAGCGGACAGCCGAACGCGCCACTCGCCCTCCCACGCCGGCCAGGTACGCGGCGCCAAGAATCAGCAGGCTCCCGCCGCCTCCGCCGCCACGCACCGCGCCAGCGTTGAACGCGCTTTGCTCGTCTGCGACTCCCCCGCCTCCGCCTCCGCCCACGGGGCGCAACAGCGTACCGCGGGTGAGCGCCGGCTGGCCGGCGCCTGACAGCGACGTGATCTCGCCCACACCCAGCGTCCCGGCCGGTGCACGAG